>DAOUWE010000055.1 GCA_030667285.1 Candidatus Shapirobacteria bacterium
ATGGACAAGAAAAAACCATTCACATTTCAGAGGCCCACATGGAAGAAGACGCCGCCAAGTCTATCCACGAAGGAAATCACACTTTAATTGATTTCAACAAATCCGGCATCTCTCTTTTAGAAATCGTATCCGACCCGGAAATGAATTCCTCAGACGAAGCTTTAGTCTATGCCAAAAAAGTTCAACAAATCATTCGCTATCTCGCAGTTTCTGATGCCAATATTGAAGAAGGAAGCATGCGCGTCGAGCCCACCGTTAATCTTAAGATCCAAAAAAACGATCGAGCTTACTACACGCCTTTAGTAGAAATCAAAAACATTGCCTCTCTCTCCGCCGCCAAAAAAGCCATTGACTACGAAACCAAAAGACAAACTAAAGAATTTGAAAAAAACCAAGAAGAAAAATCGACTACCAACAAAACCACTCGTGGTTGGGATATGGACCGCTCTGTAACTTTTCTTCAACGAGAAAAAGAAGGATCTGCTGACTACCGCTATTTTCCAGAACCCGACATTCCACCCCTTGTCATCGACAAAGACTATGTAGAAAAAATTAAAAAGAAACTTCCCGAATTACCTGACGAAAAAATCGCCCGTTACCAAAAAGATTTTGGTCTTTCTGACTACGACACCACTCTTCTCGTTCAGGATCTCGACTTTGCCGAGGCTTTCGAAAAAGCTATTGGATCCGAACCTTCAGACGAATTGGTCAAGTTCACTGCCAATCTCTTTTTAGGACCTTTAAAAAAGCAAGAACCTATCGATCCCCAAAGAATCAATCCGAAAGATTTTTTCTATCTTTTTTCTGCCAATCAAAAAGAAGAAATTTCTTCTACGGTTGTCAGAGATGTAATTTTAAAAATCTACAAAACTCAAAAAGATCCAAAGTCCATAATTAAAGAAAAAGGCCTCTCTCAAGTTTCAGACTCTAAGAAAATCAAAAAACTAGCTCGACAGACAATCAAAGACAACCCTAAAGCCGTAGAAGATTACAAGAAAAACCCCAACACTATCGGCTTTTTGGTCGGACAGCTTATGAAACTTTCCAAAGGCTCTGCCAATCCTCAATTAGCGCGAAAAACATTGCAAAAACTCTGCGGGACTTAATTATTTCCACTCATCACAAACCATTTTGTAGGCACAAAAATCGCAAGGGAAAGGTTTTCCCGGTTTGGCCGAAAACTCGCTTTTTGACATCTCCTCCGCTGTCTCTATCACCTTTTTTCTCATCGTCTCTATTTCTTCTCTCGTTCTCGTTGTACTCATTTTCTTTCCCGCATCCAAAAACCAAAGCGTCAGCTTTATCTTCTCCACCGATTTCTGGTAATGGTTCCTGTCCAAGCTAACCGCCAGGCCATACAGGCTCAACTGTTCATTGCGATCTACCTCTCTCTGACTAGGAATCTTTCCCCCGGTCTTATAATCAATCACTTCAATCATTCCTTCGCCAATATCATCCACTCTGTCCACCACCCCTCCAATCTTTAGTTCCGAACTGATCCTCACCGAAAAAGGTTTCTCTAAAGACAGCACCTTGTCGATATTTTTTTTATCAAACGACTCATCATAATATCTTGTTAACATTTCCACCGCTTTCGCATAAGTGTCCTTCTCGTGCTTCTTGTTTTCAAATCCCACCGACTGCCAATTCTTTTTCAGCAAAGACAAAAGTTCTTTTTTTTCTCCTCTTATTAACTTGGCTTTAAACTGCTGATAAAAACTTTTAAGAGCTTCATGCACCGAAGTTCCCAAAATCTGAGCCGCTACCGGAGGCGAGGGTAACTTTAAAATATATTGGTACTTATACTGTCGGGGACATTTTTCAAAATTATTCATCTGCGAGTACGATAAATAATTTATTCTCACTCCACCCACTTTCTTTCTAGTAAATTCTTTTGTCTTTTTTTTCTCCCCCCACCCCAACAAGGCCATCTGTCCTTCCTCTCCTCTTTTTTCAACCAAATCTTCTCCCAAAGCTTCTTTCACAAATATCGAAGCCTTTTTCTCTCTCTTGGCTTCCTCGTTATAAAACCTGGCCCCACTTAAAAACAAATAATCCTTAGCTCTTGTCATGGCCACATAAAACAATCGCCTTTCTTCTTGTTCATGAGGATCACCCTCAGGCAAAATCTCCTTTACCAACTCTTCAGGTAGTGGAATCTGTTCCGACCTTCTCCTGGTTGGAAATCTTTGGTCTACTACATTTACCACAAACACCACTCTAAACTCTAAGCCTTTGCCGGAATGTACGGTCAAAACATTCACCGCCTCATTTTTTACCCAATCGTTTTTCGAAACCAGGGGGCTATCTCCCAGCTCCAAACGCATCTGTATCCAATCCAACAAATCCCTTACTCCTTTTTCTTCTCTGTTAGTTTCAAAAGCCTTCACTTTATCAAAAAACAAACCTATATTTTCGGCCACTTGAGCCACGTCTTCACTTTCAGGGTCTATTATTAAATCCAGATAATCGGTATCACGCAGATATTTATATAATATCTGCCCTCCACTTTCTTCTTTCGCCACTTCCAGGTGTTTTTCAAACATTTCGACAAAGTTTTTAAGCTTCTCTCTGGTCTTCTCGCTCAAAACCGGCGGTCTCTGGCTATATTGTCCAAATTTAAGTTTTTCCACCTGCTCATAATCCCAAGTCAGAACCTTTTTAATAATTTCGTAGTAAGAAAGTCCATGTTTTTTAGCATATCCACCCAAAAGCCCCACTTCAGACTGATCTATGCCGATTTCTTCTGAAGACAAAACTCGAAAAGCAGCCACATCATCTATCGGATCGACCAGTAGCTGTAAATAAGCAATCAGTTCTTTTATTTCTTTTTGGCGGAAAAGCTGCGCCGGACCCAAAAACTGGTAGGGGATAGTCGCTCTTGATAACCCTGTCAAAAAAGGCTCAGCGTGGTTGTTGGCTCTCACCAAAATCGCAAAATCAGACCATCTCAATTCCTTGTCATTTTCTTTTAATTCTTTTATTTTTTTCACTACCATTTCTGCCTCATCTTCCACCCTTTGGGGAAAGAAAAACTCAAGATCCGCTCCTTTTTCACCTCTAGTACTCACTAGACTTTTGTCGATTTTCATTTTGTGCTCCAGTGTATCTGGATCATTTTTCTTTATCAGCCCATGCGCCGCGTTCAAAATATTCTGTGTCGATCGATAATTTTTGGTCAACACCACTCTTTCCGCCCCCTTGTAAGTTTTAAAAAATTCCAAAATATTCGATACCGCCGCCCCTCGAAACTTATATATTGACTGACTATCGTCTCCCACCACAAAAAGATCAGGTTTTTTTTGAGGGGGACAGATCATTTCCACCAATTTGTTTTGGGCAATATTTGTATCCTGGTACTCGTCTACCAAAACATGAGTAAATCTTTTCCTATATTCCTCCAAAACATTCGGTCTTTCTTTAAAAAGCTTAATTGTATTGCCGATAAGATCGGCAAAATCCATCACTCCCTCGTCAATCTTCAGCTTCTTGAATATTTTATAAGCAGTCAATAGTTCTTTCCATTTTTCCATCTCTAATTTTTCCTCTTCCGGAAGTTTCTTTCCTCCAAACTTTTTTTCTACAAAAGTTTCATAATCGCTAACTTTCACCATTTCGTCTTCTAGTCTTGAAAAATGCTTAATCAGACCATGCAAGAATTTCTGCGGATTCCCGGCAGGCTTGAAATAAGACAAAGATAAATCGTGAAGATTCTTTTTCATCAATGCTACTGATTCCATCTCGGTCAGCAACTTAAATCCCGGATCAAGACCTATATGCAAGGCCTCTTCTCTCAAAACTCGATCACAAAAACCATGAAAAGTTCCGATAAAAATTTGACTGTATCCTAGAGGCATTGCTTCATCCACTCTCTCTTCCATTTCTCTGGCCGCTTTCTCCGTAAAGGTCAAAGCCAAGATAGATGAAGGATCCACGTCCCTTTTGGCTATCAAATGCTTAATTCTTTCTG
>DAOUWE010000027.1 GCA_030667285.1 Candidatus Shapirobacteria bacterium
ATAATCTAACAAACTGGGTTGTTTTTGACTTAAATAGTGGTGGGTCTATTTACGAAAACCTTATTTGTATTGTAGATATTGAGAGTCCTCAAAATACCTTCAGGCAAATAACGGTAGGAACTTATCCTACTTGGTAACTTCGTAAGTTTTTTCAACCTTTTAATTTACGTTTTCCCTTAGGCTGTTACAATATCCCCAGAGGTTATTTAATGTGACCTGTACCTTGGAGGTGCAGTAGGTACGGCACCTCCGTTTCTCTTCCCCGCCCTACGACCGTGATATCATAAAAAAGATGATCGATTTATACAAACCAGCCGAAAATCTAAAGATAAACGACTTCGTATACAAAACAAAACTACCAGGACTTTTCTACATAGCACGCCGGAAATTTGACGATAAACGTGGTTTTTTTCGTGAAGTGGTGGACATAAAGGAGCTGGAAAAAATAACGGGAGAAAAATTTGTAGTCGCTCAAATGAACCACTCGCGTTCAGAAACAAACGTAGCGAGAGGCATGCACGCCGAGGGATGGAACAAGTTGGTAACCGTAACCGGAGGAATAGCCTTTTCTGCCATTGCCGATATTCGACCTCAAAGCGATAGTTTTGGCAAAATAGAAAAATTCCGCTTGGGAATTGGACAAGATGCTCTACCCGGAGCCTTGTACGTCAGCAAGGGCCTGGCCAACTCGATTTGTGCTCTGGAGGGCCCGGTAGATTATGTGTACATTGTGGACAGGCTTTATGCAGACAGAGATCCGAGTGACGACGGCGCTATTTCCGTTTTTGACAAGGATTTAAATATTGACTGGCCGATTAAAAAAGAAGACATGATTCTCTCTGAAAGAGATCTTCAAGCTGTTAGTCTACGAGAATTACACCCTGGAAAATTTAAATGAAAATTAAAAAAACATTAGTAATTGGCGGGGGAGGGTTGGTGGGATTTGGTTTGGTGCGGGCCATGAGAAAAGAATTGGGAGCAGAGAATGTAATCGTTGGAGACAGAATAAAACTAAAGGATAAAAACAGTGTGATTTTGGATATTTTAAACACTGCAAGCTTAGAAAAAACTATTTCAGCAGTAAAACCCGATCTAATCATCCATTTGGCAGCAGCGACCAATGTTAACAGATGCGATCAGGAACCGGAATGGGCTGAAAAACTGAACATAGAAGGAACCGGAAACGTAATACAAACAGCAGGACAAATTCCTGTCATTTATTTTTCTACGGACTTTGTTTTTTCCGGAACAGAAGATGGTTTAAAAAACGAAAACGACACTCCGGACCCTGTTTCGGTCTATGGTAAAACAAAATACCAGGGCGAACAGGTACTAATAAATTCAACCAACCCCGGTGGTGTAATCAGAATTTCTTTCCCCTGGTATCGCTTCGAAGAACATCCGCAAGGCATTGATTCTCGCGATACGCTGTATTGGATTAGGCAGACATTACTTAAGGGAGAGGACGTACAGGCTTACACCAACGTAACTGCCGGCTGGACAGCCATGGGTTATTTAGAAAAACAATTCTTGTCATTGGTTCGGAAAATGTTGACCGGAAAAATCAAGATTCTACATCTGGCAGGAAAGGAAACCGCGACTGTTTATGAGGTGGCCAAGGCAATCAGAGAAAATTTAATCCAACAGGGCAACGGAGAAAAGAATTTAGGTCAAGTGAAAAAGGGTTTTTGTGAACCGGAAACCGGTAAAATCGCATCTAGACCGGAAAAAGGGGGACTAAATATCACTCTCGCAGAGAGCCTGGGATGGAACCAACCCGGCGTACTCCAAATGATCAAAAACCACCCCTAACCAAAAAATTTTCCCAACAAGTAAACCAAAAATTCTAAATCACTTCACCACTTCCGCCCAAAACTCCTAAAATACTCAGCCAAATATCGCCCCGTATGAGATTTACTTATTCCGGCCACTTCCCTCGGTGTGCCCTGAGCCATTATCTCACCGCCTTGAACCCCACCCTCCGGCCCCAGGTCTATTATCCAGTCTGCCTGAGCCACCACATCTAAATTATGCTCAATCACAATTACAGTGTTTCCCTTATCCACCATTTTATTCAACACCTTCACCAGTCTCTCTATATCTGCCGCATGAAGCCCCGTAGTCGGCTCATCCAATACATATATTTTCCCACCCTTATGTAACTCTTTTACTAACTTAATTCTCTGTACTTCTCCTCCCGATAAAGTATCCAATGATTGACCCAGTTCCAAATATCCCAACCCCACCTTTCTCAATAATTCCAGCCTTCTCTTTATTTCCTCCACTTCAAAAAAATCAAAAGCCTCTAAAACAGTCATTTTCAAAACTTCGGCTATATTCTTACCTTTATATTTCATTTTCAAAACCCCTTCTCGATACCTCTTTCCTTCGCAAACAGCACACTCAACCTGAACACTATCCAAAAAATGCATCTCAACCTTCTTGTATCCCAACCCTTTACATTTTGAACAAGCCCCGGAAGAATTAAAACTAAATAACCCCGCTTCTTCTCCTGTCGTACGGGCGAATAATTTCCTTATCAATCCAAAAACACCAATATAAGTAGCCGAGTTAGACCTAACTGATCTACCCACTCCCGACTGATCTACCACTACGGCCTCCGGATAATCCTTAACCAAAATCTCATTTATCAAAGTACTTTTTCCTGATCCAGCTACTCCGGTTACACATACAAAAACCCCCTGGGGAATATCCACATTGATACCTTTTAAATTATGTAGTGAACCATTTTTTACGCTAATTACCCCGTGGCCCTTTCGACAAACCTTCTTCTCAATCTTTTCTGTCTTTTTCAAAAACTTCCCTGTCACCGACCCTGGAGCTTTTTTCAATTCTTTCACTGATCCGGCAAACACCACCTCTCCTCCATAGCTTCCCGCACCTGGTCCCAAATCTATCACCCAATCCGCCGCCTCAATTGTTGTCTTGTCATGCTCTACCACCAACACGCTATTTCCTTTGTCTCTAAGTTCCTTCAAAATATTCATGAGCTGGTGTATATCCCTGGGATGCAAGCCCACGCTTGGTTCATCCAAGATATACATCATCTCGATTAAATTGACTCCCAACTGCCGAGCCATTTTTACTCTCTGCGATTCTCCTCCAGACAAAGTACTGACCGGTCTATCCAAAGACAAATATCCCACTCCGATATTGCAAAGATGAGACAAAGATTCTTCTATTTTTTCCGCTATCGGTCGACCCACCGGACCTCTCACTGTCCGCATAAACTTCAAAAGCCCACTTAGCTCCATTCTGACCAATTCACTTACCGTCCGACCATTTACACGTACCCCCCTGGCCTCTTTGTTTAAACGCGATCCTTCACAATCATCACAATACTCCAAATTAAAAAATCCCTTATCTTTGTCCAAAGTAGAAGAAAAGGTTCCTCTTTTATCCAATCTCCTTCTTTTTATCCCGGTTATGATTCCTTCAAAACTATACCCCTGAATATATCCGTCTTGCCCACTACTGGCTAACTCCACCTTTTCTGAGAACAAAAGCTTTTCCACTTCTTCTTTCGAAAATTCCTTAAGTGGTCGGTTCATGTCAAAAATCTGACTGATTTTCAATATATTCCACCTTCGTCCTCCAACCCTGTATTCTGAATAAAGTATCGCTCCCTCGTTCAAAGTCTTTTTCCAATCAAAAACCCTATTTTTGTCTAAAACCAGTTTTTCTCCCAAACCTCGGCAAGTCGGACACATCCCTTCCGGAGTGTTAAAAGAAAACAAAGTCGAGTCTCCTATTCTGGGTGTCCCGCATCGGGAAAACAATAGTCTCAAGTAAGTGTAGATCTCAGTCACTGTTCCCACCGTAGATCGGAGATTTCTCCCCAGCCTTTTTTGATCCAGCACAATCGCCGCGGAGATACCGCTTATTTCATCTACTTTCGGCCGGGCAAACTTAGGCAATCTCTTTCTGGCTCGTATGCCCAGCGACTCCACATATTGCCTTTGGGCTTCGGCATAAACTGTATTAAACAACAAAGATGATTTCCCCGACCCGGATACGCCGGTAAATACCACCAGTTTATCTCTGGGGATATCAATATTTATCCCGCGCAAATTGTTCTCTCGGGCATTTTTTACCCTTATTTCCGCCATGGGGGGTATCATAAACCATGACCCTGGGTCACAGGCAAGTGTTAAAATAACTCATGCTCTCCACTCAAGCCTTCGCTGATCTTTGCAGTACTACCAAAAAAACTATCATTCATTACGATAAAATCGGTCTTCTAAGACCCACCTCTCGTCGTGGTCAAAACCGTCTTTATAAACCCGGCCAAGTCCTTACCTTTCAAAAAATCATATTACTCAAATCTTTCGGCCTACCCCTGTCTCAAATTAAACCTTATCTGTCCAAAAAACGTGCCTTAGAAAAAATTCTTACTCAACAAAAAACCAGTCTGGAAAAACAGAAAACCATTTTAGAAAAAAGAATCCAAAAGGCAAAAGAATTTACCGAAAGTTTGAAAAAGGGCCATCTCTTAATTTCTCCCAAAATAAACCCCGTTTCTCCCTACTCTTTCTACGGCCTCAAAAAAATCGGTCGCTATGTGGATATCAAAAATCACCAGAAACAAATTTTTAATCTAATCGGTCCCGGTCACTCTCAACAACCCGGTCTGACCGTCTTCCATGACCCCTATTATTCCCCGGATCAAACTCGCATGACCACTGGAGTCTTGGCCAAAGAGAAAAACCCCAAAAAGATCAAGAATGTAAATCTTATTCATGTTCCCAAACACCGAGCTCTTGTTTATACTCACTCCGGCCCCTATTCCTACATGTCTTATATTTGGCAATTTTTAGACCAATATATAAAAGAAAATAAACTTAAAAGACACCCTGACCTAAATTGTCGAGAAATCTACCAAGTGGGGGAGTTTTACAAACCTGACAATCCCGAAGACTGGGTCACCGTCCTTCAAGTTCCTTTTTCATGACCCGCAATCACTCGCTACAATCATTCTCCCCAAACAGCCTCACTTCTAATCTCTATAATACTGTCAGTAAAAAAAAACTGTTTGCTGTTTATCTCTTCAAAACCAACACCCCCAACCCAAGCAACATCATTCTGACAAATCTTCCCACAAAAGTAGGAAATAGAAATTTTTTATATGGCAGTTTCAAATATCCCGCAATCAGTCCAATAAAATCATAAGGCAAAGGCAAAAACGACAAAAACAAAAGTCCAAACAATCCAAATCGTTCGATAAAACCTTGTACCTTAGCGAACTTTTTCGAGTAGGGAATAATCTTTCCACCACTCCTTCCAATCAACCAACTGACACTGTCATTAAAAGCCATACCCAAAGAAGTTGCTAAGGCCAGCGAATACACATTCATATGTCCAGACAACGACGGAATTAACAAAGTACCTGGCCCAAAAAGATTGAAAACAAATACTCCCAAGTATCCAAATCTCAGAAATGGCTCAGGGTCAAGAGAAATACATAAAGTTAAAAGCAAAAAAGTCACTCCCAAAAACGATACAACCAACCCAAAAGCTCTTGTCTGAAATGTTTCAGAAAGTTTTTTTAACACCGGCTTAGCAGGATTTTGCATTAACCTAACAATTCTACTTTACCATCTCCAGCACTAGCGGAAACCTTTTATATCTAGGGTTGCTCTCTAAATTAAAATGACCCTGCCCTTTTTTTACAATCAATTCACCACTCACTTTTCTGGAAAGATATTTTGCATGTTCCAACGGACAATGAGGATCGTTATCGGAATGAACGAAAATAAACTTTTTAGCTTTACTTTTTATTCTTTCAAAATCAAAAGGTTTTTCAAATAAACCATCCAAGGCACTCCAATTTAAACTATTTTTAAAAGCGCCAACCAGTATGCAAGTATCAACTCTTACCTTATCAGGCATTTCCTGCAAGAGACCCAAAATCGCAACCGCACCAGAAGAGTGACCGATCAAAACAGACTTCTCACCAAACTTCCAATTCTTGTTACAAAAAATATATTCATTGTACTTTTTTACATTTGGCCTATCTGCATCGGGCAAATCCGGAACCCAAACTCTCCATCCTCCTTTTTCGAGTTTGTCTTTCAGCCACGGAAACCAATTTCCCCTGGAATCATTCTCGGTTCCATGTAGAATCAAAATATTTTTCATATTTTATTACTTCTCATCTCCAACACTCGCCCAAAACTCCTTGATCATCCGACTGGAAACCTTTGTGATCTTTTCATCTTTTATCAACTGCTCCAATTTTTCTTGATTTGCCCAATCAACGCCTTCCACTTCTTCCGGCTCAATCGTAATTTTCTCATCCTCATAAGTACCCCAAAACCAATATGAAAAATGAGTTTCATTCGGTTCTTTTCTTAAAAATTTTTTAAAGAACGTAAGTTTTGTATCAAAACCCAATTCTTCCTGAAGTTCCCGATGGGCAGTTTCTTCTGGAGACGCACCACGAAATACATGGCCACTACAACTAGTAGCCCACATCCCCGGAAACACTTCCTTTTTATGACTTCTCTGTTGCAAAAGAACCTTCCCATTTTTATTTACCAAAATAATCGCAATTTCTCGATGGATAAGTTTGGGGTCTGAATTGGCCATTCCTTTTTTTGCTGTGCCAATCACGTTGTCATTTTCATCCACCAAATCAAGCATTTCTTCAGGCGTATTTGTTTTATCATTCATCGTTTATTCTATACTCCAATCCCTACTTCTTCCACCCCTCCTCGGGACACCTCTGCGCTTTCACATACCCC
>DAOUWE010000012.1 GCA_030667285.1 Candidatus Shapirobacteria bacterium
CTTTACTAAATGATATTGCTATACTCATAAAGACACCTGCCGCCATGTTTAGCCAATGGTGAAAAACAAAAAACAATGGCTGAAATCATATTCAAACAAATAAAGAAAAAAGAAGAGGCGTCCACTACTCCAGAGGATACAAAAGAGGGGATCTTGGGTAAAATAAAAAAATGGAAATTCAAGATTAGACCCGTGAATCTGAGGGCTTTTCTCAAAACCAAAAAAGGTAAAACCACGCTCTTTTCTTTTCTCGGACTCTTTATTCTTCTTCTTTTCATCTGTCTCACTCTAATAAGACCGGCTCTGGGTCTTGTCTATAAAGTCAAAGAAATTCAAGCCCTTCGCTTAGCTTCTATTCGAACAGTAATTGAAACCAAAGACATCCGAAAAACCAGAGAAGAGTTAGGCTTCGTTCAAAAAGACCTGGAAGACCTACGGTCTCAATATCAATCACTGTCTGTCTGGGGAAAATTACCTATTATCAAAAATTACTATCAAGACGGTGAAAGATTATTTGAGGTCGGTCATCTGGGAATCGAGTCCGCCAATATCGTCTTGGAATCAGTTGAACCCTATCAAGACTTTTTAGGCCTCAGTGGAGGAGAAGGGGAGGAAGAAGGCGAAACACCCGACAAAACCGCCGAGGATCGAATCAACTTCCTGACCGAAAGCATTGAAGGCCTGGTTCCTTATCTCAACGACCTGGAATCAAACATTCAAAAAATGAACGATCTCGTTGGTCAAATAGATATCGAAAAATACCCTGACCAATTATCCGGCACGCCTATCAAAGAATACTATTACACCGCACAAACCGGTCTCGAAACCGGTCTTAATCTTATCAAGGACGGTCGTCCTCTAATCGAAAAAACATCCTGGCTTTTGGGTAAAGACGAACCCAGACAATATTTCATGCTTTTCCAGAACAATGCCGAACTAAGACCAACCGGTGGTTTCTGGACTGCTTACGGAGTACTCCAAGTCGATAATGGAAAAATTAAACCCCTCCTCTCTGACGACATCTACCGCTTAGACGACCAATTCAGAAGCAACATTCCGGCTCCCCGCCCCATAAAGGAATATCATATAAATGTTCCTTACTGGAATATCAGAGACATGAATCTTTCACCCGACCTTCCGACTTCTCTGGAAACATTCCTGGAACATTACGGAACTATTGCCAAAACCGAAAACTATGACGCTTTTATCCTTTTGGACACTCAAGTTCTCCTAAACATTGTTGAAATATTTGGAAAAATCGGTCTGGGAGGAGATTGGGGAGAGCTAAGTATTGAGCCGGATGATCGTTGTGATGGCTGTCCTCAAGCTTTCTACTACCTTGAACATTTGGCAGACAAGCCGAGAAGTTCTCTGGTCGCCGATCGCAAAGGCTTTTTGGGCCCCATGATGCAATCTGTTTTGGCCAACGTCATGGCCGCTCCTAAAGAAAAAATGCCCGCTATAACCCAAGCCTTTCTAACTTCTCTTAAAAACAAAAATCTGATGGTCTACTTTCCTGACCAGGAACTACAAAAATCTGCCGTCAGCCTAAACATTGCCGGCACCATCAATCAACCGGAAGGGGACTATCTCCACCTGAACGATAGTAATTTCGCCGGCGCTAAAACGAATATGTTTATTGATCAGACAATAGAACACGAAATTATCCCTCAAGGTGATCGCGTAGACCACAAACTGACCATAATTTACGATAATCCCAGTCCTGCCAGTAACTGTAACTTAGAAGCCGGAAAACTTTGTCTTAATGCTCCCAAATACAGAAACTGGTTCCGCCTCTACACCCCTCTCGGCTCAACTCTTCAAAAAATGACTGGTTCCGAGGTAGAAGTCGAACCTTATGAGGAACTGGAAAAAACGGTATTTGAGGGATTTTATGGAGACAAATATCCTCTCTATGCGGAGTCCCAAAACAGAGTCACCATTCACTATAGCTCTCCTATCAAACCGGATGAAAACTATGTTATAAACATTCAAAAACAACCCGGGTCAAAACCAATCGACTACAAAATAACCATTGGGGGACAAGAAGTGGAATCTTTTATGCTTGATTCTGATCGCACCCTTCGCTTCAGTCTTTAGGTCCCGAACAACCGGCATGAATCGTTATCAAAGCCTCCAGGGAATAATCATCAACAAACGAGCTTTCCAAGAAGCAGATCTGTTCGTCACTGTTTTCTCTAAACACCAAGGAAAAATAAGATGTAAGGCTAAGGGCGCTAAAAACATAAAAAGTCGTCGTATTGGAAGTCTTGAACTGGGCAATGTTGTCAAAATTCAAACTTACAACAAGGGAGATATGAGCTGGCTCAACGAAGTCGAAACTCTTAAAAATCCGGATCTTGACTCACCCAATCTAACCCAAATTTCCATGCTCTTTTACTTCTTCGAACTTCTAAACTACCTCCTCCCCGAAAAAGAGCCCAATCCCAAGGTCTACGATTTAACCTTAAAAACCATGAAAATTATCAGTCAGCAAAACCTTCCCCTTTTTGTTCGGGCCGAAATTTTGCTTTGCCAATATCTTGGTTTCGGTCCACCTCCGGAAATCATAAAATCTTACCAATCAAAAAACTACCAACAAACCCAATCTCTTCTAAATTCCTATTTCGAAAATCTAATCCAAAAACCTCTTCAAAGCTTGAAATTGTTTAAATAAACTTACTCATCACCTTTGCCAACTCATCCCAATATTCTTGATCTACAACAACACTTGAATGGGTCCATCCCGGATAAATAGACAAATGCACATCCTCAGCAAAGGGAAATTTCACTTTCAACACCTTGGTCATATCATCCTTAACTTCCTGCGAATTTATTCTCCAGGCCCTCATGAGCTCCCTTCCATTTCTATACTTTTCTCTCATTTCATTCACCATTAAATTAAGCACGTTCGCTCCCAACACTGGAGCAAACACAACATTTCCCTCTATGTTCTCTCTGTAACAAGCCGTCGTGTCTTCGCTAGACAAAATAGGATCCAAAATCATTCTTCTCGAATTATCCAAAACACCAAACTCTTCCGCCACCTCCAACATATCTCTTTGACTTTCCTTCTCTAAAAACAATTCTCTCAAAACACCTTTTATTGAACCCACCGTCCCTTTGGGGGTGACCCAGCTTGCCCCCATCTCATCACAAAAAGCCTTTCTTATTCCTTCAGGACTCCAACCAAGTTTTTTATAATGCTTGTAAGCCACAGAAAACAGGCTCCCCACTACAAACTCATACAAAAATCTTGGATTTTTCGCCATCCCTGCCGGCTCACACAACACCAAGGTCTCTCTTTTTGCTATCGAACTCGCCAAAGCCATTACTTGAGCCCCACCATTGGAATATCCCACAAAAACCAAGCTGTCTAAATCTACTCGCAAATCGCTTTTTTGCAATACTTTCCCCAAAACCTCAACTCCCATATCCCAATCCGGTTTCACCGGCTCTTTCTTATTTCCACCAGCTGCTCCTGATCCTGCCACATGCGACAAAGTCAGGGTTCTGGCAGAAATACCCGCCCGCCTTAGCCTGTCTGTCATCCACATGCTTCCAAAAGCCTCTGAAGCACCACCGCCCATTAAAACTAAAGTGGCCCTATCTTTTTTCATTTCGGGAGGAATATATTCTGTTACTCTTGTAAGCACTGTCAGATCACCAACATCCACCGGAAACAAAAACTCCATCACTTTTATTGGCCGGTCATCTGCCCTCAGGGCCGAACCATCCAAATAAAGCTCTTTTCTTCCTCCGTTCACACTTTATTATAACCCATAACATATTTACATCACCATCAAAGTGCAAAACCTCGATCTTTGATATACTATTTCCATGACCAAACTCCAAGACTTGGTTTCTCTTTGTAAGCGCCGAGGCATAATTTTTCAAAATTCCGAAATCTACGGCGGGATCGCCGGTTTCTTTGACTACGGACCAATCGGGGCCCCCATGAAAATGAACCTAAAAAAAGTCTGGTGGAACGAAATAGTAAAAAATAGAAAAAACGTTGTTGGAATCGACGGAACCATAATTACTCATCCCAAAGTCTGGGAAGCATCCGGTCACGTCAAAGGCTTTGCCGATCTTCTGTCCGAATGTAAATCCTGCCATAAAAGATTCAGGGTCGATCAACTAAAAAAGGGCAAAGAAAAAGAATGTCCCGACTGTGGCAAGGAATTGGGTAAACCCAGAAAATTCAATATTCTCTTCCACACCGAAGTCGGTGTCATCGAAGGAGAAAAAACCGAAACTTATCTTCGAGGAGAGGCCTGTCAAACCATTTATCTAAACTACAAAAACGTTCTGGACTCTACTCGTCAAAAAATACCCTTTGGTATCGCTCAAATCGGCAAGGCTTTTCGAAACGAGGTCACTCCTAAAAACTTCCTCTACCGCTCTCGTGAATTTGAACAGTGGGATCTGCAATTTTTCGTTCATCCGGACAACATGGAAAGCTGGTACGAATTCTGGAAAAAAGAACGTTTCAACTGGTACAAGTCTCTTTTAAACAACAAAGAAAATATTCGTTTCCGAGAGCATGACAAGGATGAATTGGTTTTCTACGCCAAAAAAGCTTTTGACATTGAATATAAAACCGATTTTGCCGGCTGGCTTGAAATGGAAGGAATTCATTGGAGGGCCGATTATGATCTAATCCAGCACTCCAAATTCTCCGGCAAAAAACTAAATTATAAAGACCCTCAAACAGGAGAAGAATACATCCCCTGGATAGTCGAAACCTCCGGTGGTGTAGATCGTACTTTCATGTTCCTTCTTCTTGATGCTTATACCGAAGAAGAGGTCGAAGGGAAAAAAAGAACTGTTCTTAAAATCGATCCTCGTCTAGCCGCTTATCAAGCCGCCGTTATGCCTCTGGCCGCCAACAAACCAGATCTGGTCAAATACGCTAACCGTGTTTTTAAAGATCTTGCTTCAAAATTTTCTGTTGACTGGGACGATTCTAGTAATATTGGTAAAAAATACCGTCGCCAAGATGAAATCGGCACACCTTTCTGTATCACCATTGACTTTGACACCCTCAAAGACGATACTGTTACCGTCAGAGAAAGAGACTCCATGAAACAAAAAAGAGTTCCTGTAAAAAATCTAGAAAATACTTTAGTTAAAAAATTAAATATCTAAAAAACATGCCTGTCAAAAAGTTCTTTAAATTTTCATTTTTAACCCTCTTTTTTCTGTCTTTCACCTTCTTACTTTCTGCCTGTGGAAAAAAAGAAGAAACCACTGCCGAGCCAACACCCACTCCTAGACTGGTAGAACTAAACGACTCTCAAAAACCTCTAATCAGCCTCATTCCCAGATCTGACGGTCACGAACTAAAATTTATCATCGACGGTCTGGACGGCACAATTGAAGAAATCGAATACGAATTAATTTATCGAGCTGTCGACGAAGCCATGATCATCGAAAAAGGACTAGGGGACACCATCTCTGTTGACGGACAGAAAAAAATCGAAAGAGATCTGCTTCTCGGAACAAGTTCCTGCACCAACACTTGTAAATATAAATACGACGAAGGCATCACCGGCGGAACACTCAGCCTTACCCTGACCACAAGCCAAAACCAAGTAGCCTACTTTGAAACAGATTTCGCCCTATCGTCCTCAAAAGATTTCGAAAAAGACGGCCTATCTCTTGAAGGAGATATCGCCATTACTGCCTCCTCCATTTCATCTGATTTTTATCTCCTTCATAAAACTTTTGGCGGAGATCAAGGATATTTATTGACCTCCTCGGGGAAGGGGACTGCTAAAAACATCACTGTCGAACCCGACTCCATTACCATTCCCGACAATCTCACCGGCCTCTACCTGTCAAACTAATCACCCCGGTCTTTCCTTCTTGACAACCTCTACCTTAATACGTCACACTGCTAACTAGTGGAGGAAAGTGGTGAATAGTGGAGCAAAAAACAAACTACTGCTTGGTCAACACCAAGCTAAGTTAGATTCCAAAGGTCGCCTTTTTTTTCCCAGCAAACTTAAAAAAATAATCGGTTCCCGGTTGATAATTACCCGAGGTTACGAAGGTTCTCTAATCATCGTCTCTCAAAATTCTTGGGCCGGTGTCACCAAAGACATTTCATCCAAGCCATTCATCTTTGGTCCTGCTCGTGAAACATCCAGGTTCATTTTAGGAAACGCCAGTGAAATAAAACTGGACTCCCAGGGTCGTTTTCTGCTTCCTGATTACCTCAAAAAATATGCCGGTATCAAAAACCGAACCGTCTTTCTGGGATTGGGCCAATACGTTGAAATTTGGAACCAAGATCGCTGGGAAGAACATCAGAAAAAACTAGAAACCAAAATCAGTTCTATTTCTGAAAAAATAATTGAAAACTAAATTGAAATTTCATATTCCTGTACTTTTACAAGAAACGCTTGAAGGCTTAAAAGTCAAAAAGGGAGCTGTCTATATAGATGCCACCCTTGGTCATGGAGGCCACGCCTCGAAGATACTAAACCTTGGCGGAAAGGTTTATGGCCTAGACCAAGACGAAAAAAGTTTAAAAATCACCAAAAAGCGCCTTGAGGCCTGCCCCCCTTCGGCGGCACATGGTCGTAGAAGGTCGCAAGGCGCTTTTGTTCCTATTCTGGGAAACTTTAAAAATCTAAAGAAAATCTCTCTAAAACATAAAATGCCTGCCCTCGATGGTATTTTTTTCGACTTGGGCTTAAACAGTTCTCAAATCAGTGCACAAGGGGAAGGTTTCTCTTTTACTGATCAAAAATCTCTGGACATGAGACTAGACAAAAAATCAAATCTTCCCACGGCAAAAGAGGTCTTGAACACTTTTCCCGAACAAGAAATCAGTCACATCTTAAGTTCTCTCGTTCAGGAAACAAACGCCCAAAAAATCGCCCGTCTGATCGTTAAAAACCGACCTCTTCAGTCGGCTCATCAGCTATCTGACTTAATCGAAAGAAAAATCCCAAAAATAGGGAAAAGGCATCCTGCCACCAAAACATTTCTGGCTCTCAAAATCTATGTCAATCAAGAATTTGAAAATCTGAAATCTGTTTTTTGGCAAGCAACCAATCTCTTGAAACCCGGCGCCAGACTTTGTTTTATAAGCTTCCATTCCGGAGAAGATCGATTGGTCAAACTAAACGGTCGACAAGCAGTTTCTCAAAATCTATTAAAAAATATTCGGCCTTATCCAATAAGACCAAAAAAAGAAGAAATTCAAAAAAATCCGCTTTCTCGAAGCGCTATTTTACGAGTTTTTGAAAAAACATGAAAAACGAAACATTTAGAAAAAAAATACTTAGTTCTTGTTTTTACCTTGTTTTTTTTCACATCAGCATTTGCTTCATCACTCAAGCCGCCATTAGTAGCCTAAGCTACCGACTCCCTGACCTCAAAAACGAAGAACAAGAATTGGCGCACATGCACGAAAAACTAGCCCTGGACCACAGTTCTCAAACCGCTTTAATAAAAATCTATCCTCAAATCAAGGAAAAACAATACAAAGAGCTGGAAGAAAGCCTGGATCTGACCGGCAGAGACTCTTTCGCCCTGCGTTAAAAATATGTTTAATAAAAGACTCAGCCTAATATTTTGGGCATTATGTCTTTTTACCCTTTCCGTCTTATTTCGCTTCTTTTACTGGCAAGTAATTCAATCGAACGAATTATCCCAAAAGGCTTATCAGCAAAGTCGTTCTATAAAAGAAACCACTGCCACCAGAGGCACCATCTACACTTCGGACTCTTTTCCTCTTGCTACTAATCAAACTCTTTACCAGCCGGCCTTTTATCGTCCCAACAGCGACCTGTCTACTCCGGAGCTAAAAGAGAAAATCGATGAAACCATTCCTGACTTTTCAGAAAACAACAAAGAAATTTTTCAAAAAATTTCAGAAAGTCCGGAAAAAACCTGGTTTGAATTCAAAACCCTCATTACTCACGAACAAAAAGAGCAATTAAAAGACGTACCCGGCTTGGAATTTTCTGTTACTTCCAAAAGAATTTATCCGGAGGCCAGCATGTCTGCTCATCTTCTGGGCTTCGTAGGAAAAAACAACCTCGACCAGCCACAAGGCTACTCCGGCCTCGAGGGATACTACAACAAAGAACTAAGTGGAACCTTTGGTCTATCTCAAAAAACCAAAGACGCTCTTGGTCAAATTATCTTTCTTGGAAAACCTTGGGGGAGAGAAGTAAAAGACGGGAAAAACCTACATCTTTACCTAAATCGCACCGCTCAATTCCTCGCCGAAGAAGCTCTCAAGAAAGGCCTGGAGGCTTATCGGGCGGAGGCAGGATCGATTGTTCTCATGGAAAGCTCCTCCGGTCACGTTCTGGCCATGACTAGTCTTCCCGACTTCAATCCTGACAATTATCAAGAAGCTACTCCAAGTTCCCTGATAAACCCCGCCATCTCTCATTTTTTTGAACCGGGATCCATTTTTAAACCAATCGTCATGACCATGGCTCTTGATAGCTCTGCCGTTAAAAAAGACGATATCTGCCAAGATTGCGACCAACCCAAAACCATTGGCCCTCACACTGTCAATAACTGGGATCTGTCTATTCACCCGAACTCCACCATGACCGAAATTATCAAAAACTCAGACAATATCGGCATGTCTTTTGTCATTGAAGAACTCGGCTTAGATCGATTCCTAGATTATTCCGAAAAACTAGGCTTTGGATCACCCACCGGCATCGATCTTCAAGGAGAAGCCAGTCAAAAACTAAAAACCAAAAAAAACTGGTATCCCATAGATCTTGCCAGCGCCTCTTTTGGTCAAGGAATTGCTCTTACCCAAATACAAGTCCTGAGCTCTTTCAACAGCCTGGCTAATGACGGTTATTTGGTAAGCCCACAAGTCGTTGCCAGTTATTCTCAGTCCGGTCGAAACGATCCTTTAAAAATGAAAAAAGGTGAAAAGGTTTTCGAAAAAGAAGCAATAGAAGATATAAAAAACATACTCGAAATCGCCGTTAACGAAAGCCCTGTTTCTCGCCTTAAGCCGGAAGGATATTCTGTCTGCGCCAAATCAGGAACTGCTCAGGTTGCCATAAAGGGCTATTATGACGATTCTCAATTCATCGCCTCATATATTGGATTTTTACCCAAAGAAAAACCCTATTTCACCATGTTAGTTACTCTCAAAAATCCCCAAACCTCTTCCTGGGGTTCCAGCACAGCCGCCCCCATTTGGTTCGACTTGGCTGAAAAACTAATTTACCTTTTTGACATTAAAAAAGACCAACCGGATGTATAATACAAAGAGCCCCTAAAATGATTCTAAAAAAACTCATTCCTCGGTCTCTAAAAAACACTCTCTGGCACCTCCCCAAGGCCTTTCTTTGCTCTCTTTATTACAGATTTCCACAAAAGAAACTCACCCTTATCGCTGTCACCGGAACTGATGGAAAAACCAGCACGGCTACCTACATCTACCACTTGTTAAGATCCCAAAATATAAAAACCGGCCTTCTAACAACTATTTCAACCAAACTCGGCGACGAAGAAATTCCCTCCGCCCTGCACACCACTTCACCCTACCCCAGAGAAACCTTAAAGATATTAAAAAAAATGATTCGATCCGGC
>DAOUWE010000009.1 GCA_030667285.1 Candidatus Shapirobacteria bacterium
CTTTTACTGGACGTAGAGGAGGAAATCCTCCCCCACGCCTTGGTCGTCGTTTCGGCTTTGGTGGTGGATTCGGTCCAGGTCGCCATTTTCCCTATTGCCCTTTTGGCTTCGGTTGGCCTTCCAAAAAGCCCACTAAACAAGATTTGGAGGACCACAAAGAAGACCTTAAAAAGCTTCATCAGGAAGAACTGGCCGATCTAGACCAGTTTATTAAAGAGTCAGAGTAATCGGACACTCACGGTATTACGATCCTAAGTCGTGGTACCGTGACATCTGTCTATTATTCTAATTATCTAGTATTCTAATTCCATGCCTCGACCTAAACTAAAACGCCTTCTAACTTGTAGCCCATCTTGCTATTGCTTCAAGCCTCGCGGTATACCCATGCGCAACCTCAAAGAGGTCATTTTAGAGCCTGACGAATTAGAAGCCCTCAAGCTCCATGAAGTAGACAGCCTCTCTCAAAAAAAAGCCGCCAAAAAAATGGGCGTTTCTCAACCAACTTTTCACCGTATCCTAGCTTCTGCCTACAAAAAATCAGCCACCGCTCTCGTCAAGGGCCATCTCATTCGCCTTAAAATCGAATAATTATTTTCTTTTCCCAAACACCTGCGCCGCCATTATCGTCGTTAACGGTACCGCCATTATTATTGCTAAACTTCCCGCCAGTGATCTAACAATTTCTTCCACTATCAACCCGCTGTTTAGCACCACCCACACCGGTTGACTATCCCTGTTTATATAAAACAACAAGAACAAAACCAGGCTTGATCCTGCATAAGCCAAAACTAAAGTATTAATCATTGAAGCCACATGCTCTTTTCCTACTCTCATTCCTCTCTTAAAAAGCTCCCACTTTCCAAGTTTTTTATTAGCTTCCGCCAATTCAAAAACAGTCGCACTCTGAGCCACAGTCACGTCATCCAAGACTCCCAGAGTTCCGATGATAATCGATGCCAAATACAAACCCTCAAAATTAATCCTTTCTCCAAATCCCAAACTCAAGGAAAAAGCCTCTTCCGACCCTAGCCCGTCTATTCCTATCAGTTTTACAAACAAAAAGGACAAAACTCCTGCTAAAACTAAACAAGCAAAAGTAGCCACTACCGCCACTGTAATTTTTTTATTCACCCCATGAGACAAAAATATTGTTAACAATAAAATCGCCATCGATCCCACTATTGTTGTTTGTAGGGGAGACTCTCCTGAAACAATTCTGGGTACGATGAAAAGAATAATTATTAATAAACTTAACCCCATTCCCAAAAGAGAACCCATTCCTCTCCATCCCGCTATTACTATCACTATTATTGCCAACCCTATCGCTATATTCCCCACCCCATCCAGTCTATACCGGTCAATTATTATCAGCTCCCCATCCATCCTCAACAAAACCACTTTCTCTCCTTCTTTCAATTCTTTTTCTTCAAAACCCAATAGGTGTTTTATTGTTTTTCTCTCTCCATCTTCTAGCCTCAACAATAGCCATTGGTATTTCATTTCTTCTCCGAAATCGCCGATCTGTTCTCCTTCTTCTTCGACTCTTAATACTTCCGCCTTGTAAAAGTCTTCCTTATTCTGCGCCCAAACCCCCTTTGCCGTTCCAAAAAAAAGAAACAATCCTAAGCCTGCCAAAAGAACCCTTTTCATATTTTAAATATAACAGACTATAATATCCCTACCCCTTTCTATGTATCTAAAAACTATCATCTTAAAAAACTTTAGAAACTACAACCAGGAAAACTTCTCTTTCAGCAAAAAAACCAATCTCGTTCTGGGACCCAACGGTGTCGGTAAAAGCAATCTTTTAGAAGCCATCCATCTTCTTTCTCACGGAAAAAGCTTTCGAGCTCAACGTATTACTCAACTCATTCGTTGGGGCCAACCTCTCTCGTCAGTCCAAGCTCAAGTCCAAAAAGACGACCAAGAAATCAATCTTGAAGTTCAACTTACTTTTGGTGAAATACTAGGCAAAAAAACACCCAAAAGACGTTTTTTGATAAACAAAATTTTAAAAACTCGTCGAAACTATCTCGGAAACTTAAGATCAGTTATTTTTCAGCCTGAAGATATTCGCCTTATTACCGGCTCTCCTTCCCGCCGTCGTGATTTTCTAGACCAAGTACTTTCTCAGCTTGACTGGGAATACGCTCGTGCTTCCGGTCAATACCGTCGCGCTCTTACTCATCGAAATAAACTTTTAGATCTCGTTCGTGACCGTCGAGCTAGGCCGGAAGAACTATTTTTCTGGGACCAATCTCTTCTTAAAAACGCTGACATTATCCTTCATTTTCGTCATCAATTCGTTGATTTTGCCAACCACTTCTTTCAAACCCAAGAATTAAAAGATCTTTCTTACTTAAATCTTCATTAGTCGCCTCTCCCTCTTTCTTTAAAAGCCTTGAAAAAAAACCTAGAAAAAGATATCCATTTTGGATCTACTTCCATTGGCCCTCACCGAGATGATTTTTATCTGGAAGATTCTCGCATTCCATCCGAATTAAAAGATCTTTCTGCCTGGGGCAGCCGGGGCCAACAGCGCCTGGGAGTCTTGGGTTTAAGACTTGCCCAAATCCATTTTTTAAAAGAAAAAACAAAAGAAAAACCCCTTCTTCTCCTGGATGATATTTTTTCTGAACTAGACTCTGCTCATCAAAAAACAGTTTCCACTCTTATAAGTTCTCATCAAACCATCATCACTACCGCCGATCTCGATATTCAAAAGACAATTCCCGTTCAAAAACTTCTCCATCTTGCCGGTTGAATTCATGCCTCTTCTAGGTTAAAATCCCTCTACCCAGAGAAGATTTGGGTTTTTCGCACATTAACAAAGCAGAAGTCACTAATGTAAGTGACGGGAAGCCAAACTTTCATTTCGTTTAGAGAAAATGGCCATTGGCCATTCGAAAAAATGAACTAGGGTCTTTTGACCCTTAACTGAATCATCAGCTAGTAACTGATGTGCAAATCTTGAGTCTACTTTTGGTGATCAAGATTTGTTTGTCACTAAGAATTTGATCGTGGTTCAGGGTGAACGCTGGCGGTGTGCCTAAGGCATGCAAGTCGAATGGTCTATTCATTTAGACCATGGCGAACGGGTGAGTAACGCGTACAAATCTACCCCTAAGAGGAGCATAGTCCCGAGAAATCGGGAGTAATTCTCCATAGTTCCGAAAGGATAAAGGATGTAACTATCCGCTCAGGGAGGAGTGTGCGTTCTATCAGCTTGTTGGTAGGGTAACGGCCTACCAAGGCTATGACGGATATCGGCTCTGAGAGGAGGATCCGACACAATGGGACTGAGACACGGCCCATACTCCTACGGGAGGCAGCAGCTAGGAATATTGCGCAATGGACGAAAGTCTGACGCAGCGACACCGCGTGAGGGATGAATGCCTTCGGGTTGTAAACCTCTTTTAGCCCCCATATAAGGGGCAGAATAAGCAACTACTAACTACGTGCCAGCAGTCGCGGTAATACGTAGGTTGCAAGCGTTACCCGGATTTACTGGGCGTAAAGCGTCTGTAGGTGGTTTTTTAAGTCTTGTTTCAAATCCCCCGGCTCAACCGGGGACCGGGGCAGGATACTGAAAGACTAGAGTCATATCGGGGCTACTGGAATTGATGGTGTAGGGGTGAAATCCGTGGATACCATCAAGAACACCAAGAGCGAAGGCAGGTAGCTAGGTATGTACTGACACTGAGAGACTAAAGCTAGGGTAGCAAACTGGATTAGAGACCCAGGTAGTCCTAGCCCTAAACGATGCTCGCTAGCCCTATGGTGCAAACTGTGGGGCGCAAGCTAACGCGTTAAGCGAGCCGCCTGGGGAGTATAGCCGCAAGGTTGAAACTCAAACGAATTGGCGGGGAGGCGCACAACCAGTGGAGCATGTGGTTCAATTCGATATGAAGCGCTGTACCTTACCTGGGCTTGACATGTACCTGCACTTCCGGCGAAAGCCGGAATTCTTCGAGAGTGGTACACAGCTGTTGCATGGCTGTCGTCAGTTCGTGACGTGAGTTGTTCCCTTAAGTGGGGTAACGAACGCAACCCATGTCTCGTGTTACTATGTCACGAGAGACTGCCCAGCATTATTTTGTTGGGAGGAAGGAATGGACGACGTCAAGTCAGCATGATGCTTATGTCCAGGGCTACACACATCCTACAATGGGCTGTACAGAGGGTTGCTAAGCCGCGAGGTGGAGCCAATCCCTTAAAACAGTTCTCAGTTGGGATTGCAGGCTGTAATTCGCCTTCATGAACTTGGAATTGGTAGTAATCGCAGATCAGCAGACTGCGGTGAATACGTTCTCGCCTCTTGCAC
Organism: Candidatus Shapirobacteria bacterium; assembly: GCA_030667285.1. Classification (GTDB taxonomy): domain Bacteria; phylum Patescibacteriota; class Microgenomatia; order UBA12405; family JAUWLS01; genus JAUWLS01. Next base: position 4,325 of record DAOUWE010000009.1, read on the forward strand.
ACACTGCCCGTCAAATCAGCAAAGTCGGGGGTGCCCAAAACTCCACAATTTTTTGTGGGACTAAGGCAAATTCGGCGATGAGGGTTAAGTCGTAAAAACTTGTTGCGACTCATGAGAGTAATTTCATGAACAAATCTGGCTATATCGGGGAAACCTAACTTCATAAACTGTAAAATGGTTTATGAACAAGGCAATCGCGAGGGAACCTCTGAAAAGAGGACTCCGTAGAGACTATACGCCAGCGCCTCAAATAACAAAAGCTTATCTACTCGGCATCCTCCATGATGCCACTGAGAGAAAGACAACCTACAGAATTAGTCAAAAAAGTCTATCTTTGATAAAAACCATTGCCAAAGGCATAAAAAACCTTGGTTCTGGAGCTTGGATCTATAAAGAAGGAAAAAACAGAAAAGTCTACGTTGTAGAGTTTTCAAAAACCCTTCTTAAGAAGTTCAAGATTAAAACCAAAAAAGACAAAACTGACTACATTCGAGGTTATTTTGACTCAGAGGGTGGAATAGCTCATAAAAAAACGGTCCGTTTTTACATTTATTTTTCTCAAAAAGATAAAAAAGATCTCCAAGAGGTCAAAAAATATCTTCAAGAGTTAAATATTCATTGTGGTAAAACTCACAATCCAAGTAAAAAAGTGGACCCGAATTATTGGCGATTTTATATTTCAAGCAAATCTTATAAAGATTTTGCAAACCTCGTAGGATCCTTCCATCCAATTAAAAATCGTCTTTTGAGGATGAAGAGATAGTCCGTGCCTCAGGAAACTGGGGAATAGATTTTTATCTTCTTTTAATATTGATAAAAACAAACCGAACAAGGTATCCGTTCTGGAAGGAGCGGATGGATCACCTCCTTTCTAAGGGGAAAAAAAGTAGCTTTCTGTCACTTACATTGATGACTTTTGAAAAAACCATCCACTTCGGGTGGATCAAATACCCTCGCCCTGCGAGGGTTTTTTGTATCCATATCCAAAAAGGTTCGACCTTAAACAAAGAAGCTCATCCAACCTTCCTGTTCTGCGAGGGTTTTTTCTGCTCTCTTCCGACTTAGTTTCAAAGATCAAATGATATAATCTCCTGTTATGTCTCAAAAAACAAAACCTCCTTCAAACAAAAAATCCCCTTTTCTAACCAATCTAAAAATCAATCCCAAAATAATGCCCAAACACATCGGCATTATCATGGATGGCAATCGCCGTTGGGCAAAAGCCAGGGGACTATCGACTACTGAGGGTCATGAAGCCGGAGCCAAAAACTTAGAAAAAATCGTTGACCATGCCAAAAATCTAGGAATTAAACACATCACTGTTTACGCTCTTTCTACTGAAAACTGGCGCAATCGAACAGTCCAAGAAGTCAAAGGAATTTTCGGTATCCTGATAAAAATCGTCAAAGAAAAAAAAGAAGAGTACAAAAATGCCGGCATCAGATTTACCGTTTTGGGTAATTTTCAAGCCTTTCCTCGAAAAGTTAAAAAAGCTATTAAAGAAATGTTGGACATCGTTCTAAAAACCGAACGTCTCAAGTTCAACGTTGCTTTAAATTACGGTGGTCGAGACGAAATCGTAAACGCCATCAAAAATATCATTAAAGACGGCATACCGGCTCACAAGGTGAACGAAAAATTAGTTTCTGAATATCTTTACACCAGTGGCCAGCCCGATCCTGATCTCATCATCCGCCCCGGTGGAGAATTTCGACTTTCAAACTTTCTTTTGTGGCAAATGTCTTATTCCGAGCTTTACTTCACTGACATTCTTTGGCCTGACTTCAGACCCAAAAAATTAGAAAAGGCTATTTATTGGTATCAGCAACGTCAGCGCCGTCGAGGAAAGTAAACTAGTCTTTTATTCTTTCGCTCTTCTTTCAACTATTTTTTTTACCACTGCCCCTTCAGGCAGTCCGCCGGATCTCAACAATCCAAGTGCTACTAGATCGGCTTCTTTGGGCGTTCTACCCACAGCCCTTATCGATATTTCTTTTTTTGATTCTTTATTACTCATCCTAATATATTAATTCCAAATACTGTTTCCACTATTTGGGTTATAAAATAAGCAAAAATCACAATTAAAAATCCAACAATACCTCCGGTCAATTTTCCCTGAGCCGCCTTTATTTTTCCCGGTTCTCCTCCGCTAACCATTAATTCAAACCCTCCGATTATAAGCATCGCAAACATCGAAAGTCCTGCCGCTACAAAAATATAGGGCAGCACTTCGCTTATTATTTCTCCCAAGGTCATTCTTCCGCCGGTTCCTATTTTCCACCCTGTCACACCATCGTAATCCGGAAGTTCAACCTCCTGCCCCCAAACTTCTTTAATTATTTTCATTTAATTCATCCCCGGAATCTGTAATATATCCACCATTATCAATCTCAGTATAAACAAAGAAAACAAAGCAAACAGCAAGCCGGCAACAGCCGAAGAAAGCATCTCTTGTCCGGCCTTCATCTTTGCCGGATCTCCTCCGGAAGCCGCCATTTGTATTCCGCCCCCCACCATTAAAAGAAAAGCAATTCCCCCGATTATTCCAAATAATCTATTCAAAAGCCAAGTTACAAATGCATCCCTGTCTATTGGTATACATCCTATAGCTGTCCTAATTTCTGTTGCTCCATCGTCACAAAAAGCCGAATCACCCTTGTTCACACACTCACAAGTGTTGGGTCGACAAGTTCTGTCTCCGGCTGTTCCTTCGCTTCTACAAACAGCTATTTCTTCCTCCTGGTCGCAATCATTTTTCTTCACTATCAGGCAAACATCATTTTCGTCCTCCTTGCACTCACAATCCGCCCTCACCTCAGAGGGAACAACTGCTCCTAGAAATAAAAAAACGGCTAAAAAAACCGCCCCAAAAAACCACTTTCTCATTAGTTTCGATTATACAACAATATACCTACTAGACTATAATCAAACCAAGATGAAATTCCATTTCAAAAATTTTTTGATTTCTTTTCTTTTTCTCTTCTTTTCTTTTTCTCTTCTTTTTTCCTCTCGCTTTCATGTTTTTGCAGATCCGTCACCGGAAGATTTGACAAACATGATCGCCGAAGTCGAGCAAAAAATCGCTGATCTCGAAAAAGCCATCGCTCCTCTCAAAGACGAGAAAGAAGACATCGCTCAAAAAGTAAAATACGCCCAAAATCAAATTTATTCCATCGGTCTAGAAATAGACAATCTTGAAATTCAACTACTCGATAAAGAATCTGATCTCGAAGTCCAAAAAATTCTCCTCTCTTCTCGAGTTAGGCGTTTCTACAAAAACCAGCAAAAGTTTGAACCTCTCCTTGTTCTCTTGTCCAACAATTCCACCGATCTTATCCGCCAATATTCCTGGTTCCAAGCTATCATTGAAAAAGATCGAGGTCTCATCATCGATTTTGGCCAACAAATAAATTCTTTAGATGAAAACAAAACCCATCTGGAAATCGAAAAAGGCAAACTGGCTGTTCTCCGAAAAGAATTGGACGAACGTTCCGAATTCCTAGGCGGAGAGATAAAAAAAGCTGAAGACTACAAAGCCGAACTCAGTAAAAAACAACAGGAACTTATTGCTCAAAAAACCGCCCTCTTTTCTACTTCCGTCGGCGATGTCAGTTCCTCTCAGGATCCCGCCTCCAGAGCCGACTACAACCCCGGTTTCTCTCCCGCCTTCGCCGCTTTTTCTTTTGGCGCCCCTCACCGAAAAGGCATGAGTCAGTTTGGTGCTTTCGGCAGAGCCAAACAAGGTCAAAATCACGAAGAAATACTCAAGGCCTATTATGGCAACATTCGTCTTGAAACCATTGATTCTCCTGGATCTATTTCCACCTCCGTCGGCTCTCTTCCCTTCGAGGACAATTATTTGATGGGTATTGCCGAAATGCCGAGTAAGTGGGGAGACGAAGGGGGAATGGAGGCCCTAAAAGCTCAGGCCATCGCCGCTCGAACCTACGCTCTTTCTTACACTAGCTGGCGCATGAGCAGTCGTTCCGCTACCGGTTCCATTTGTACCACCGAAGCCTGCCAAGTCTATTCTTCCTCCAAAGCCTCTTCTGTTCCTGATACTTGGCGTCGGGCTGTTGCTGAAACCAGAGGAAAAATCGTTGTTTCTCAAAACACCAACGAAATCATCAGCACTTGGTATGCTTCCACTTCCGGTGGATATCAATATTCATACACCACTCTTGATCACAACACTCCCGGCCTTTGGGATACTACCTGCGGATCTCAAAACTGTTGGCCCAACGACTCCTACGAAAAAATTTCTGAATCTCCTTGGTATTACAAAGGTTGGTATAAAACCCGATCCAACCTATCTTGCAGTCGCTCTCATCCCTGGCTCACCGAATCTGAATTTTCCGATATCGTTAATGCCGCCCTGGTTTACAGTAACGACCAAGGAACCCTTCCTTATCTTTCTCAGATTGACTCCGGTGGTTGTTGGGGAGGGGTAGACCCCAACACCTGGTCAGCCGAAAAAGTCAGGGAGGAAACCAATCGTTTCGGTGGTCCGGTTACTTCCATTTCCGCTGTTGACGTTGATTATTCTACCGGAGGTTATGTTAGCCAGGTTCGTTTCCAAACCAATCGAGGAACGGTTTCTATTTCCGGTGAAAACTTCAAAGAAATCTTTACCCTCCGCGCTCCCGGCGCCATCCATCTCAAATCCATGCTCTTCAACATTGAGAAAAAATAATCACTCCCACTTATCCAATTTCTCTACAAAAGACCTCAGTTCATTGCCTATCTTTTTATCTCTCAACCCCATCAGAATATTGGTCTTTAACCAATTTAAAGGATCTCCGGTCGTCATCCACAAACCTTCTTCTATTGGTTCCGCTATCACCACTCCTTTTTGAGCCAAGCTGTTGTTTGCATCTGTCAGCCACAGCTCTCCTCCTTTTCCGATTATTTGTTTATCTAGAACTTTGAATATCGCTGGGGAAATCACAAATCGTCCAAACTGAGCCACTCTCGAGGGAGCTTTCCAGGCAGGCGGTTTCTCTATAATTCCGGCCACTTGATTTTTAACCCCTCCTTCCTTTGCATATTTCACTGCTCCGTATTTCTCAATCTCTTTTTTCGGTACCCCTTGAGCTCCCAGCACCACCAAAGCTTTTTCTTTCTCAAAAATCTCTATCATTCGAGAAAGATATTTTCCCGTCTCTTTTTCAATTACAAAATCATCTCCAAACATATAAACAAAAGGCTTATTGTCTATAAAACTCTTTGTCGCCAATATCGGACTCGCATTTCCGTAAGGCAAATTTTTTCCCTGAGGCATAAATCGCCATTTCTTCACCTTCTTTTTAATTTCTTTCCATCCCTTCATGCATTTCTCCTTCCCCCCTTTTTCGAGATATTTATCCAACTCTTTATCTTCTTGAAAATATCGCTTGATGCTTTCTTCTCCCGGTCGATGCACTACGGCAATTTCATCTATTCCTGCCTCGACCATTTCTTCTACCAAGTATTGAATACAAGCCCTGTTCAATATAGGAACCAATGGTTTCGCATATGTTTTTACTGCCGGCAAAAACCTAGTCGACCATCCTCCGGCTGCGATTATTCCTTTTTTTACTTTCATCCCCGTATTCTATCAACTTTTCACACCTGATAAAATATCTCATGTCTTCCATTTCTGTTATTGTTACCGCCGCCAACGAGGAAAAAACTATCTCCAAAGCTATTCGGTCTATTCTTTCGCAACTTAACAAAAACGACGAACTAATCGTTGTTGCTCCGGACGATCCCACTCTTGCCTCAGCCAAAAAAGTTTCCTCACGAGTAAAAACCATCCGAGACAAAGGAGAAGGAAAACCTTCTGCCTTAAATTTAGCCGTGGAACAAACAAAAAACAAAATCCTCGTTCTCACCGATGGAGACGTCTACGTCGACAAAAAAGCTCTCAAACATCTTTTCTCTCCCTTGAAAGATAAAAAAACCGGTATTGTCTCCGGCCAACCCGTTCCTACCAACTCCAAAAACAACCTTTATGGCTTCTGGGCCCATCTCGCTACCCAAATCGCCCACCAACAGCGCCTCCAAAGACTAAAAACTGGTCTCCCCCTCGACTGCTCCGGCTATCTTCTTGCCTTCAGAAAAAAACTTTTTACTCCTTTTTCCAAAAACACTCTTGGCGAAGACTCTCTGCTCTCTCAAAACATAAACAGTCAGGGCTATCAAACTCAATATGCTCCCCAAGCCAAGGTTTATGTCAAATACCACACTAATTTAATAGATTGTTTAAAACAAAAATTCCGTTCCGTGGGTGGAGCTACTGTCCAAAGCCGTTCTTCTATGCGCGGACCACTTTCGGAAATAGCCCAAATTCCTTTCACCCTAAAACTAATAAAAACCCTCCCTCAATTTTTCTACTGGCTTTCTGCCTTTTTCTTTCGCTTCTGTCTTTGGATCCTAATCTTTATCAATCTCAAGCTTCGAAAACCAACTCTTAAGCTCTGGTCTCGCACCGAATCCACTAAAAATTAATTTTCCCAAAACACCTTAATTCTCAATCCACTCCCATCCACCCTGTATCCCGTGTCTGACCTTCCCTGTACCGCATACTCATTTTTCCCATTCCATATCGTTAACTGTCCCGATTCTTTCCACTCCCAACTACCCTTATCCGTACTTATCTCCGATCCGTCCACTGCTCGATTATTGGTTTTATCCCAAAGCCTAATCCTCCCTGTTCCGTTTCCATTCAAAACCTTTACGTTCCCTTCAAAATATGCCTTTTTGTATCCTGGATAATTAGCCTTATCAAACACAAACCCAGATCCTAACATCTCCGTCCACTCTGTTCCCGTCACTCCATC
>DAOUWE010000083.1 GCA_030667285.1 Candidatus Shapirobacteria bacterium
AAACCGGCCAAAACAATACTTCCCACTAATAGTTCAGGAGTACCGGTATCAGGAATCGTAATCGCATCCGCACCAATGTAATAACAAGCTGTATCTTCATCGGCATTTCCGCTATCAGATTCGCCTCTAACCTCATTACAAAGTTGGCTTACTCCGGCCGGAAGATCATTTTCTTGCACTCTGGCTCGCAGACCAAAAACCCTATCTACACCCGGGTTAATCTCATCAATAGTCCAAGAAACAGTTTTAGTAGAAGCATCATAATCTCCGGGACCATATACATAGTCCATATAAGAGGGGAGTCTGTCTTTGACTTCTATATTTCTCAAAACCTGATTTCCTGTATTTCGAACGGTGATCTGAAAATCCACCAGACTTTTAGATCCAAAAATAATCACGGTAGCATCCAAGTTGTCATACCACTGACCCATTTCAAGGGATCTAACTTCTTTATCCAAAAGGATCTGTCTTACCTCTTCCTCTTCACCATTGTAATATTGGGCCCTAACGGGGCCAACCCTCAAAAGGGAGACCGCAACTAAACCAGATAAGAAAATATTTTTGAATTTCATCGTGTTCTACTCGCTTAAAAGTAATAGGGGGAGTATATCACAATAACATTCAATGTCAACCCTTATAGGACACTGTCTCTATACTATATTATATCTACCTCGGTCGGGCAAAAAGCAAAAGTCTCTTCCACGTCGTCCCTATCGGCCAACAAGTCTGCAAAATCAAAACCTCACCGTCTTCTTTGTACTCTAGATATTCCACCTCTTTCGCTCCCACCACCTTTTTCTCTTCCACCACATATTCATACAATTTATTATCCTTCACTACTTGCACCAAATCTCCTTCGACCAACTCATCCAGTAGATAAAAAACCGCATTATATCGAATCTGATTCAATCCCCACCGAGTTGAATGAGCAAACAAATACACTGTTTTTCCCTGCCCCGGATAAGCCGATCCGGCCGCATGAGCCACACCTTCTTCCAATGCGTCCATGTATTCCGTTTTATTTCCCGCGTTTACGTTCCTAATCACCTTCGACTTAGCCTCGATTTTAGGCACATAAATCGAAAATTCGGAACTAGGCAAATCCAGCATTTTCGTTATATCTACGGGATCTATCTTGGGAGGAACTATGGCTACTTTTTCCGCTCCTTTGTGAAACTGATACCTAACTATCGCTTTCACTAGGGGAGTATATAGCCAGACTGCTCCTGCCAAAAAACAAAGAAAAAGCACACTGGATAGGTAAAAAACGACCTTCGTCACCCCTTGAGGATTATAAAAAATTACTCCCTTCCCCTTTGAAACCTTCCCTGACCTTGTTCTGGGCCTCGCTCGCCAAAAATCTTTAAAACCCTCACCTGCCTTATTTTTTTTCGACATAGACTGATTCTAAAACCTTCTTCCTCGCTTGACAAGCCATTCTTCTTAAGATAATCTTTAAAGTTGTGGCTCCCAAAAACAGGAAAAACACTTTCTTTTTCACCTAGACTGGGGGCTTCAGTATATATACGCCCCCGCCAAGGAGTGGGGGTTTTTAAACAAAACTCATCAAATGAAAAAAACTCATTTAACCGCCGGTGGTTTTAAAAAACTGGAACAAGAACTTTTGGTTCTTCAGGAAAAAAAAGACCGCCTAACCAGGAAAATAGAAGAAGTTAGCCAACCCGAAGAGGTGGGAGATGATGTTCTGGTTATTCAACTAAAAGATGAAATCGACGTAGTTCAGGAAAAAACTCGTAAAATTAAAGAAGCCTTAGATACCGCCGAAATCATCACTAAAACCAAATCCTTCAGTCAGGTTGCTCTTGGTAGCCAGGTCACTGTTCAGATTAAAACTGCCCGACAAACCCTAACCATTGTCGGAGACATCGAGGCTGATCCTTCCAAAAACTATATTTCTGACCAATCTCCTCTCGGCCAGGCTCTTTTGGGAAAGAAAAAAGGAGAAGAAATCAAGGTCGTTGCTCCGGTAGGCAAAATCACCTACAAAATTCTCAAAATTGGTTAAGCCTTCGTGTGCTAAAATCAATTCATGGTCAAATCCCGTCTTTCAGAGATTAAGAAACTACGTTTAGAGAAAATCAAAAGACTAAGAGATCTAGGCATAAATCCCTATCCTTCCGCCTATTCCAAAAAACATTCTATCGAAGAAGCTGGAAAAAAACTTGGCAAAGACACTCAAACCGCAGGTCGAATTATGTCTCTTCGTGGTCACGGGCGTATTCTTTTTGCTGATCTTTCCGATGAAACAGCTCATATTCAGCTCTTTTTCCAAGAAAAAAATCTAGGAAAAGAAAAAATGAAACTCTTGCGCCTCGTCGATGTCGGAGATTTTCTGGGTGTTAAAGGTCAGGTTATCAAAACCAAAGCCGGAGAAATTACTATCGATATTGCCGATTTCGTAATTCTCTCCAAGGCCGTTCGTCCTCTGCCCGGTAAATGGCATGGTTTCAAAGACGTCGAAGAACGTTATCGCAAAAGATATCTTGATTTGCTTTTAAATCCCGTCGTCAAAAAAAGATTTCAGGTTCGTTCTGATCTCGTTCGTCACATTCGCGATTACCTTTTCAAAGAAGGTTATACCGAGATCGAAACCCCCGTTCTCCAATCTCTTTACGGTGGCACCAACGCCAAGCCTTTCAAAACTCACATTGACGCTCTTTCTGCCGACATGTACTTAAGAATCGCCGACGAACTCTACCTAAAAAGAGCAGTTGTTGGGGGCTTTGAGCGTGTTTTTGAGATTTGCAAGGACTTTCGAAACGAAGGCATGAGCCC
>DAOUWE010000018.1 GCA_030667285.1 Candidatus Shapirobacteria bacterium
ATAAAGGTGATGGTTTTTTTGGAACCGTCTTTCTGAGAAACCTGGGCTTGGCAGGCAGAAGTGTGCTGAGTGATTCCTTTGGTTTCTTTATACCAGGTGCGTGTATTGCGAATTTTGTCTAAAAGAGAAGTTTTTCCGTGGTCAATATGCCCCATGAAAGTGACAATGGGTGGCCGGATATAGTCGGTATTTTTATTTTTTTGAGACATATTAGATTTTTTAAAGTTAAGAAATCAGAGTTCATTTTTCTTTTTTAGACTTCTTCGGCTTAGACTTCGGCTTAGACTTCGCCTTAGACTTAGGCTTAGTTTTAGTTTTAGGCTTAGTTTTAGTTTTTTTAGCGGTCTTTTTTATTTCTTCTTCGGAAATTACTCTTATTTCAGTTTCGGTAAGTTGACTTGCAAGTCTGACATTGTCTCCGCCTTCGCCGATAGATAGGGCTAATTGATCTTCGGGAACGGAAACGAGGGTTTCTGTTTTGTCTTTTTTAACAACCTTGGCACCTTCAGCGGGAGACAGACTCTGAGCAACAAAGGTTTCAAAGTCTTGAGAAAAAGGAATAATATCGACTTTTTCCTCGGGAGGAAGCTCTCTAAGAACGGATTGAACACGAATTCCTTTTTGGCCGACACAGGAACCGACCGGATCCACTCCCGGTTGGTCCGAGGCAACGGCGATTTTAGTGCGATCTCCCGGTAAACGAGCGATTTTTTTAATTTCCACTGTTTCTGCTGAAACTTCCGGTACTTCTCGACGGAAAAGTTCAACAACTAGTTTGGGGTCAGAACGAGAAACGATTATGTCTTTCTGGCCGGTTTCCTCGTCTATTTTAATTTCTTTGAGTAAGACGGAAAGTTTTTGAGATTGATGATATTCTTCTTTTCGAACTTGCTCCGCACGAGGCATGATGGCTTCGGCTTTACCGATACCAATAGTTACTTTGTAGTTGTCAGACCGCAGAACTGTACCATTTAGAATGGTTCCGATACGCTCTTTGTACTCAGCAATGATAGTATCTTTTTCGCTTTCTCTGATGTGTTGGACGATTACTTGCTTTGCTGTTTGAGCGGCGATACGACCAAATCCGGGAGGAGTAACGTCTTTTTTATCTTCTCCGTCTACTTCGTAAACCTTGAATTCACCGGTATAAGAATCGAGGTTGACTTCGAATTCTTGTTCTTCGTCAATTTCTTGACCATGATCTTTGGCATCACGCTTGTAAGCGGCAACTAAAGCGATCTCGACAGCATTGACGACGCTTTGAGGATCAATGCCTCTTTCTCCTGCGATTTGGGCGACAGCAGCGGCAAATTCGGTTTTTGGTAATTTTTTGATGTCCATATTTATTTATTTTTATTTTACTTCTTTTTAACAAAAAAGGGGCACTTTTCGGGCCCCTTAAATACAGGTCTTTTTTTTATCGACCTGGAGGTAGTTTAACAGAAGCGGGAAATAGAGGCAAACTAAGAAGTTGAGATATAATGGGTCGTGTCAAAAGAGGTTGGTGAAAAAGCGATTTATGCTGGTATCGACAGTCAGGGTGATATCACGGTGTATCTAACAACAGAACAATGTGGATTACTTATGGAAGAAGAATTAAGGGGTCGCTTGGTTAAAATCGAAAAACCAACACAACAGGGAGGGGTTATTTTGATGAGAGACGAAGAAAGAGCGACGGGGCTCCCGGATAGTGGTAGTTTTATTGCTTTTGGTATAGGAGTTGAGCGCACCGATTATGGTTTTGATCGAGTTGGAGACTTGACCGTGTTTTTAAATAAAGACAGCTACGAGAAATTAATAGAGGTAGGAGATATCGGAAGAAGATACGGAACTCAGGGTAGTAAGGTGGAGGTGATAAACATTGACTCGGCAGACAGAGTTAATAAGCAAATTCTTGATAATTGGAAGTTTTATGTTGGAAACAGAGACGGACTTATAGAAGCGGGTTTATAGAGCAGAAAAGTTCTCTAAAGATTCAATTGTTTGAGGAGGTTTTTTTGATGGCGGGTGAGGCGAGTTGGGATTTTAATTTGGAGACGAATATAAAAGTCGCCAACGCCATATCCACGAGGGTTTTTGATTCCTTTACCACGAAGTCTGATGAGAGTGTTGGGTTGGGTACCTTTTTTGATTTTGATTTTGATGTCTTTTCCATCCAAGAAAGGAACATTAATGTTGTCTCCCATAATGGCTTGAGCGAGAGTGAGTGGAATTTCTACAAAAACGTCTTGGCCCTCTCTTTTAAAAGTGTCGTGAGGAAGAACGTCTATATATAGGTACATATCTTGGAAACGAATGCGCTGACCATCGTCAACGCCGGCGGGGATTTTGATTTTTTTGGCTTTACCACCCTGAAGATTAACTTCTTTTTCGACACCATGAACGGCTTCCATAAAGTCCAATTCTATTTTGTAGGTAGGAATCCGAGGACCGCGAGAAGCAGCGAATCCCCCACCAAAGAATTGTTCAAAAATGTCGAAAGGATTGCTAAAACCTCCGAATGAAAAGTCCGGATCTTGACCACCCCCATTAGCACTAGTATAGGTATAGGTAAAAGGACCTTGGCGATAAGTATTGGTGCCACCCGGTTGCGGTCCGGTTCTACCCCCCTGAAAAGCGGCGTGGCCAAATTGATCATAGGCTTCTTTCTTCTGAGAGTTAGAAAGGACTTCGTAGGCTTCGTTTATTTCTTTAAACTTTTCTTCGGCTTCAGGAGTTTTGTTCTTGTCGGGATGCCACTGGAGAGCTTTTTTTCGATAGGCGGATTTGATTTCAGAGGCAGACGTGCCTTTTTGAACTCCGAGAATCTCGTAAAAATCAGGTTTCATAGTCTGTTAGTTTAACTTATTCTTCGACTACTTCTCCTTCTTCAGCTTTTTCCGTCTCTTTTTTGGCGGTAGTTTTTGAATCTTTTTTGGCTTTCTCCTTTTTGGGGATAGGGCCACCCTTGGGAGTGGCTTTGGCCTGATCGGCTTGCTGTTGCTGTTGATAAATTGCAGTGCCGATACTCTGAAGAATTTGGCCCAGAGATTCGTCAGCCTTGGCCCAATCGTCTTTGTTAGAACCTTCTTTGGCGAGGACCTCTTTGGCTTTTTTAACTTCTTCCTCAAGCTTCTTTTTATCGTCTTCTTTGATCTTGTCTTTTAGATCCTTGAGAGTCTTTTCGGCTGAGAAAATAGTAGTGTCAAGCTTGTTTTTAGTTTGGGCTCTGACCTTCTTCTCTTCGTCATCCTTAGAGTGTTTTTCGGCATCCTCTTTCATTTTCCCCACTTCTTCTTCAGTGAGATTAGTGGCATTTTGAATGGATATTTTTTGCTCTTTGCCGGTGGCCTTGTCTTTGGCCGAAACATTCAAGATGCCGTTGCTGTCGATGTCAAAAGTGACTTCGACCTGAGGCATACCTCTAGGAGCAGGTGGAATACCGTCTAAAACAAACCTTCCTAAAGACTTGTTGTCAGCGGACATGGGGCGCTCACCCTGAAGAACATGGATTTCGACCTGAGTTTGGTTGTCAGCGGCAGTAGAGAAAGTCTGAGATTTCTTGGTAGGTACGGTGGTATTTCTCTCGATCAAGGTGGTCCTGACCTGACCCATGGTTTCGATTCCTAGAGTCAAAGGAGTAACGTCTAAAAGAACAACGTCTTTAACTTCACCGGTTAAAACAGCTCCTTGGACGGCGGCGCCGATGGCCACTACTTCGTCCGGATTGACTGATTTATTGGGTTCTTTTTTAAAAAGATCTTTGACGATTTGTCTGATCTTGGGCATTCTGGTCTGGCCACCGACCAAGAGGACCTCGTCAATGTCCTCGGCTTTTAGACCGGCATCTTTGAGACAGGCTTCGACCGGGGAGACTGTTCTCTGAATAAGGTCGTCGGTAAGTTTCTCCAGTTCGGAACGAGTAAGTTTCATTGTCAAGTGGGCCGGTTGACCATCAGCTTGAGTGATGAAGGGAAGATTGATGTCTGTTTCTTCAGAACTTGATAGTTCAATTTTGGCTTTTTCAGCGGCTTCTTTGACTCGTTGAAGGGCTTGGGGGTCTTTTGATAAATCAACTCCTTTTTCTTTTTGGAAGGCTTCGACTACCCAATCGATAATCTTATGGTCAAAATCATCTCCGCCCAAAAATGTATCACCATTAGTAGCTTTAACTTCAAAAACTCCGTCTCCGATTTCAAGAATGGAAATGTCGAATGTGCCACCGCCCAAATCATAGACAGCGATATTGCCTGACTTTTTCTGATCCATGCCAAAAGCAAGGGCAGCGGCAGTAGGCTCATTGACTATGCGAGATACTTTAAGTCCGGCTATTTCACCAGCCTGCTTGGTGGCTTGACGTTGAGAATCATCAAAATAAGCGGGAACGGTAACAACGGCTTCTTCTACTTTTTCACCCAGATAAGATTCGGCATCGACTTTGGCTTTTTGGAGAATCTTGGCTGAAATTTCCTGAGGGGTATAGGTTTTACCGGCGACTTCAACGGCGGCAATATTGTCTTTGCCGGCGACCAGTTTATAAGGAACCATTTTTTGGGTTTTTTCTATTTCCTTGTCTCCCATGCGTCGACCCATGATTCTTTTTACGGAGTAAATGGTGGTTTCGGGATTTAGAACCATTTGGCGTTTAGCGAGATCTCCGACGAGATTTTTGGTTAACTCAACTACAGAGGGAATAAGATTTCTACCCTCAGCAGTGGGGATAACTTTGGGTTTACCGCCCTCCATAACTGCTACGCAAGAATTAGTAGTTCCTAGATCGATTCCGATTATTTTTTTGGACATGTTTTTTTATTAAATTTTAAAATTTTATTTTTATATGATTAACCATTCAGGTTAACCTGAATGGTTAACCCGAGCCCACCACGACTTTGACTGGTCGAATGACTTGGCCATTTAAAGTATAACCTTTTTGTTGAACTTCTAAAACTAAGTTTTTTTTGCCTTTTTTGACATCGGAACAATCCATGCTCTCGGGATTAAAATCTTGATTTAGAGCTTTGATTTCTTCCACGCCCTCAGAGAAAAGAACAGAGAGGAATTGACTCATGGCCATTCTTAAACCTTTGTCTTTCAAATGGTCCTGGGCCCGATCAAAATCATCGAGAACTCCTAAAAGCTTATCGACCAGAGAGGCGGTGGCCATTTTATTGATTTGTTCTTTTTGAGTAGTGATTCTCTTTAAAAGATTGTCGTAATCAGCAAGAGAGCGAGATAGTTTTTCTTTTAAGATTTTACAACTGGGGCAAGATTTTTTTGGTTTTGAGATTTTTTTGGTCATGATTTTTAAGTAACAGTAACTTGTCCAACGAGGTTGGCGAAATAATTTACGATGGGAATAACCTTAGAATAACGTTGACGGGCGGGACCAATAACTCCCATAATACCTTTGTAGGGACCTGCCTCGTAATTTTGATAAATAAAACCACAGGGTTCCAAAAGCTCCATGCCCAAATCTTCACCCAAAAGAAGATGAAAATCTTCTTCAAAAGTGCTTCCTAAAGATTTTTGAATGAGTTCAAACCAGTAATCAGTCTGATCTAAAAGAGAAAGAAGGGTTTTGGTAACATCAATATCGTAAAATTCCGGTTGTTCTAATAAGTTGGAAACACCGGTGGTTATTAAGTGTCCTTGATCTGTGGTGGCAATGGCCATAGAGCGAGTACGGAGAGCCAGTTCTTTGGTGGCTTCTCTTAGAAGGTTGTCGAATTCGGTTCGGTAGTCCCAGATCTTTTCTTTGGCAGTAACTTCATCTTTAACTGACATTTCTTCCGGCTTTAGTAGATTGCGGACATAATACTTAAGACCGAGAGAGGTGGGAGTACGACCAGAAGAAGAGTGGCTTTTTTTGAGATAACCCATTTGAACAAGGCCGGACATTTCATTTCTAACGGTGGCCGGAGAAACACCAAGGCTGTATTTCTTTTCTAAGCTTTCACTACCAACCGGCTCGGCTGTTTCAATAAATTCCTCAACAATGCAACGCAGGATCTGAATTTGTCTTTGAGTTAAATCAGTCATTAGCAGTAGTCTAGTCGGACTGCTAATTGATGTCAAGAGGAAGTTTTTGGTTTGGTAAAAAAGTAGAGACCGACAAAGGCTAGAGTAGAGAGAAGAAGATTCAGCTCATGAAGTTGGTGAAGGGCTCGCAGAAGGATTAGAGACCAAAGATAAGACACGATCAAAAGGAGGTAACGGTAATGTAGATTGGGAAAAATGGTGGTCAGAGTAAAAGCGAGAAGAAGAAAGAGAAGAAGGAAAAAGGCGGAAAGAATGAGAGAGTCAGGGGGATAATTGGTAATTAAAAAAAAGATGGCAGTGACAAGAACGACAGAGCCGAGAAGAGTAACCAGGCGCTTGGTAAGCAGTTGGAGTTTGGTTTTTCGTCGTCGGATTTTCCTTTTTCGGGACATATTCTATTTTGAAGGATTTTGTTTCAGGTTTTCAAGGGGTAAATCGTGATAAAATTTTTAATGAATGTTTTTTTAGTTGCTGGAGCGATATTGCTGATAATTGGGGGGCTTTTCGGGATTTATTGGCTTATCAAAAAAGAGTTGGTAACGGCGGTAGATAAAATGAAAACCGACGAAGGACTGATGGAATGGCTGAAGAGCAGTCAAAAATCGAGTGATGAACAATCAAAACAGGAAAGAGAGGCTTTGGCCAGGCTTAATCAATCGGTGGCCAAATTACTACAAGATAATGCAGGACTAGTAAACAAGGCCTTAATGAGAAGCACGAGGGCAATGAATGAAAGGTTGGATTTGGCGGCTAAACATATGTCAAGCGTGGCCAAAGAGGTGGGACAGATGAGCGAAATAGGCCGTTCGATGAAGGAATTGCAGCATTTTTTAAATTCTCCGAAGCTTAGGGGAAACATAGGAGAAGAAGTTTTGAAGGATCTAATTGGGCAGATGTTTCCAAGAGGAAGTTTTCATTTGCAATATAGTTTTCGGTCGGGAGAAAAAGTAGATGCGGCAATAAAAACTAGTGCGGGAATTTTACCGATAGATTCGAAGTTTCCGATGGAGAATTTTAGAAAAATGACTAAAGCAGAAAGTAAAAAAGAAAGAGGGCAGTTGAAAAAAGCTTTTGTAAAAGACATTAGAACTCATATTAGATCAATCTCTAAGAAATATATTTTGCCGGATGAGGGAACGCTGGATTTTGCCTTGATGTATATTCCTTCCGAATCAGTGTTTTACGAGGTGGTGAATATTTCAGAATTAGCTGATTATGCTCGAGGCCAGAGAGTGTATCCAGTTTCCCCTACTACGTTATACGCTCACTTACAGACCATACTTTTGTCTTTCGAAGGACAAAAAATTGAGACTAAGGGTCGAGAGATTTTTAGATTACTCAGATCAATTAAAAAAGATTATGGAAAAATGGAAAGCGGTTTGGGTGTTTTGGGAAAACATTTGGGAAATGCTTATTCTAAGATGGGAGACGTGAACCAGAGCGTGGCTCTAATGGGTCAAAAGCTCTCGGGGGCAGAACAGTTAGAGGAAAAGGAAGAAGTAAAGAAACTGGAAAAATAGGATCGGTTTATTTCCTCTTGACGGTGATAGTGCACTCGGTAACCAGGGCGGCGATGGCGCTGACAACAGCCAAAGGAGGAAGGAGAACGGCACCGACTACTCCCAGAGCGAGAGGCAAGACAACGAGAGTTTTGCCTTTTTTGTCTTTGATGGTAATTTCGCGAATATTGCCTTCTTTAATGAGTTCTTTTACTTTGGCCAAGAGTTTTTCGCCGCTGATTTCATAAGTTTCTTTTGGTTTGGGTTTGGTTTTTGTTTTTGTCATAGATAAGTTTGACAGGAAAGAGAATAATTGTCCAGGTTGGAAAAACAATGAGTTGTTATAATGAAGGCCAGAAGTGAAGAAAGTGAAAAGGGTGAAAAAAAAGCTATGGATTGGTTTGGGAGTGGTTCTTGTTTGTTTGGTGATTTTTCTAGCAGGGACTGTCATCTTGATTGATCAAGGAGTGAAAGAGAGATGTGAGACGGCTCAAGAAAGATATGGTGGAGATTGCGTGGAGGCATTGATGGCCCGGGTGGATTCAGAGGGGGAGAGTTTTGAAGACAGGAACGGAGCAGTATGGGGTTTGGGGCAATTAGGAGATGAAAGAGCCTTGCTGGTTTTAAGGAAATATTACACAGGAGAAGATTGTGATCACGAAAAGTTTTTATGCCAATACGAGCTCAAAAAGGCGATAAAATTGTGTGAGGGTGGTTTTAACATGATGAGGTTATTTTGAAGATGAGCAGTCTATGAATGGGAGCTGGTGATATCCTATGAGTATGGTAAAAAGCCTGAATCTCGAGCAGAAAAGAGCGGTGGAGCATGAGGGTGGCCCTTTGTTGATAATTGCCGGGGCGGGAACGGGAAAGACGACGGTGATAACAGAAAGAATTAAGCATTTGATAGCCAAAAGGGACGTGGATCCTTCATCTATCTTGGCTTTGACCTTTACGGAGAAAGCGGCCAGAGAAATGGAAGAGAG
>DAOUWE010000084.1 GCA_030667285.1 Candidatus Shapirobacteria bacterium
ATTTCTTTCCGTCATATAAAAAACATTATAGCAAAGTATGAACGAAGAAACAAGATTATTTCAGGATCTTTCCTTTGTTTTTTGCCCAGGAGATATCGTTATTGTTTATAGTTTTTTGTTTTTTTGATCCTCTTTTGGGATCCATGGAAAAACTAGAGGACGAACTTCCATGTTTTTTTAAGAGGTCCGTCCTCTCAAAACTTCAGGAGTGAAGAGATCAGAAGATCTCTTCACCCCCTTCTCAACTTAGCGCCGACCACATCCGGCCCGACATTTCTGCCGAACCTTTTGGCGCCCTGCCTTTTTTTCTTTTCTTTCTTTTGCTTTTTTAATTTTACTCATTATTCCCTCGCAAGAGAACAACTACCGCCTTGGTGACCCGAGGGCCCTTTGTTTGTTGGTAATGCCCCGGGGTAAAAGACTGAATCAATTGTCTCCGACCAATCAACATATGTCGACTAACTTTCACCGGAACCAAAAGCGTTTTCGGCGTAAGATGGGTACAATTCCCACCTACTCGAACTTCGCGACCCGTCGCCGGATCAATAAAAGTAGTCAAAGTAGTCATTATGCTCCTTTTTTTTGAACAACACAGGGCCAAAACAACAACGACAACAGCAACAAAACAAAAATTCTATAAAAACTCCCTTCTCGTCCAAAAGACGAGACTAAATCCATTTCAGTGAAATGGAACGAGAAAAAACCGGTTCCACCGGACTTTTCTCGCCCCACCTCGTCAAGAAATGACTTAAGATTTATAAATATCTCCTGGGTTTTCAAAGTACGTTTTCCCTGCCTCTCCCGCATTCGCTTTTTGAACACAAGAGTCAAAAAAAACTTTTTCGCTTTCCGCGAAACTGCTCTATATCCTACCACAAATTTTCCCCACTTCAATACTATAATAAATATTAGAGGACATATTTTGTCTTTATCCTCAGTCACCTGCTATCATTTACTTAATGTCCCTATCAAACCAACCCTCTGCTAAAAAGGAAGAAAAATTCACCATCTTCGAGGTTCGCTTGCCCAAAGACAATGAATTTGGCGCCGAACAAATGGCTTCCCTGCTTGCCAACCTCAGTATTCACTCCAAAAAATCCTTTTTTGAAAAAATCTTTCGAAAGAAAAAAACCATCTGTTCCTTGGAAATTCTACTAAAAGACCAACAAATTTCTTTTTTTGTCATTTGTCCCGAAATCTCCATTCCCTACATCCAATCCCAAATTTTAGCTCAATACCCCAGCGCTGTACTCACAGAAACCAAAGATTATCTCCCTTCCTTAGACCCCAACTTGAATACTAATCATTTGGCCCAACTCACCCTTTCCCGTTCCTACTACTACCCTTTAAAAAACCATCAGGATTTTCGCGACACCGACCCTCTAACCTCCATCCTTGCTCCTCTGTCCAAAACCGGATCCAAAGACGACTTTTTCCTCTATCAACTCATTCTCTCCCCTGCCCCAAAAAACTGGCAATCCGGTATCTCTACGGTCATTCGTAACGGCATTATTGTTGATAAAGAAAAAAACTTCCGCCAACCTCACCCCGACAAACAAGTTTTCGAAAAAAAGATCCAACAGCCCGGTCTTTTTGCTCAAATCAATCTTTTAACCAACTCCCCTGATCTGCTCCAATCCGAAGCCGCCTCCTTCGGTATTTACACTAATCCCCAAGGAAATATGTTGAAAATGGTTCAACCGGGAAGTTTTTCTAAAAAAGCCCTAAAAAACTCCATTCTGAATCGTACCGTAAACAAACGTCTATCCACTCAAGTCCTAAACATTGAAGAGCTTTCTGCCATCTGGCATTTTCCTAATCATCTTACCAGCCTCCCCAACATCAGTTGGGGCCAACGCCTAGTTGCCTATCCTCCGGAAAACTTACCCGTAGCCACCAACATGACTGATCAAGAAAAGAAAGAAACCACCTTTATCGGCAAAACCGAGTTTAAAAACGAACTGGTCACCTTTGGTCTCAAAAGACCTGACCGCCGCCGCCACACCTACATCATCGGAAAAACCGGCACCGGAAAATCTTGGCTCCTGGCCAACATGATTATCGAAGACATCCGAAAAGGCGAAGGGGTCGGCGTTATTGATCCCCATGGCGACCTTTGTGATATCGTCCTAAGATACATCCCCAAGAACCGCACTAACGACATCTGCTACTTTAATCCCGCTGATCCGGACTACGTCTATCCCCTAAACATGTTGGAAGCCCAAACTGAATCTCAAAAAGACCTCATTGCCTCGGCCACCATTTCCGTTTTTCAAAAACTCTACGGTCACTCCTGGGGGCCTCGTCTGGAGCACATTTTAAGAAATACGCTCCTCACCCTTACCAATGTTGAAGGAGCGCATTTGGGCGACATTGTCGAAATACTTACCAATCAACCTTACCGCCAAAAAATTGTTGATCAACTTACCGAACCCACTCTCAAAAAGTTCTGGCTCAACGAATTTGGTCGCATGGACCCCAAGTTCCAAAATGAGGCTATTTCACCAATTCTTAACAAAGTCGGTCAATTTATCTCCTCCTCTTTCATCAGAAATACTGTTTGTCACAAAAAAAGCCGCATCAATATCCAATCCATTATGGATGAGAAAAAAATCCTTATTGCCGATCTGTCCTCCGGAAAACTGGGCGAAGACAATTCCGCTCTCCTGGGCGCCATGCTTATCACTCAAATCCAATTATCCGCCATGAATCGCGTCTTTCAACCCCAAGAGGAATGACAAGATTTTTTTATGTTAGTCGATGTGTTTGGATAGTTTG
>DAOUWE010000059.1 GCA_030667285.1 Candidatus Shapirobacteria bacterium
CGATATGCCGGGGTGGTTTATGCTTTACCGGAAGGAACGAAGGTGAGAGCCTTGGTTGACGGAGAGCTTGGGGAGGAAATTTCCATGATAGAGGCAGGAGGGAAGGTTAATAAGAATAAGATTTTAGTGTTGGATGGAGGTCGTTATGTAGTTAGATATATTTTGCCTATGGACGGGGAGTATAAAGAAGGTCATGTGGAGGCGGGAGAGGTTTTGGGAGTGAGTACTACTCCCCTACTGAAAGAAAAGGACTATTCATTGATGATAAGAGTGAAGGAAAAAAAAGAACAGGGTGTTGTTTCTCTGAAGCTTTCGCCTGAGGATTTTGAGGGAGATTTTTAGAAAAAGTTTGTGTTCATGTCCTCTTGTTTGGGCTGATTCTTGTTCCTTGATTGTTTTCCGTGGTGTTGTTTATAAGTACTTGTCGCACTCGTCCTTCTTTTTTGGTTTTGTACAGATGCCAACTTTTCAGTAAATCTTTTGTCCAGTCATTTTCGATCTCTGTTTGCAAGAGATAGTTTAAACCGAATCTTAGTCTTTTGTTTTGTTGTAAATCTTCTGGTTTTGTCCAACCGAAAGGGATTACTTCGTCTGTGCCAAATTCTCCAGCTTGTGGACAAAAATCAACATGGGTATTTCCGTCATATACAAGCATTACCACGTCGGCACGCACTTTTTCTCCCATCATCTTGAATTGATATTGTCCTTTATAACTCATGCCGTCAATGTAGTAAAAATCTTTTTGTGCCGGATGGTTTTGGTTTATTCCCATTTCTTCAACCAGAGCTCTGCGGGCATTGTCGCAGACCAATTCTCCTTGTTTGCGTGTTTCTGCCGGTACTCCAATCTGTCCACTTGTTTTTCCTGTTGATTGTTTTGTTTTTTGCTCCTTAATTGTCCAGACTTGGCCATTGTGTGCATTAACCACCAGTAAAACTACGCCCACTTTGACGATACCTTTTTGTTCTAGGTGATTCAGGGGCATATATCGCCTTTTTTCTCCTTCTGAGCGGTTCATTAAAAAATTAAGGAAGATTATTCTCCAAATCTTCTTTTGTAATTTGTAAACCTTTCGAGTGAGCCCATTACTTGCTCTGGTGTTAATTCAGGAAACAAATTATCCACAAATTCCCAGCCGGCGTATGCGATTTGTAGAGGCATGAAACCACTGGTGTGCAATATTTCGCCAGGCTTGGTTCCGGTTCTGATTACCAAATCCGGCCTGTCTTGTTCGCCGGTGTCTAGGAATTGAGAAATCACATTAGGATCTTTTTCTAGATCATCTAGATTAAATCGACCGACATTTGTTTGGTGGACTAATCTGATTACTGCTCTGGCTACTTCGTCAATTCCGCCGTAATCCATGGCTAAATTAACCGTTCTTTTGTCAAAACCTGCCGTGCTTTCTTCTAGGGCATTAATCCCCTCTTGTATTGGGGTCGGTAGGCGGTCTTTCCTTCCTAGGTGGATAAACCTCGTTTCGTGCTCAGTAAAAGTGTTTGTAAAGTCTTTTTGTTTTAAAAGCCTGCCGGCAAGGCTCATCACAAAATCAATCTGTTTTTGGTTTCTTTGCCAGTTTTCAGTAGACCAGACCCAAAAAGTTAAAGTACTGATGTCCCATTTCTCGCCGGCTTTCATCAGTCCCTTAATCACTTCAACGCCCGCTCTGTGGCCCCAAAATGAAGGCAGTCCTCTTTGTTCGGCTGCTCTTCTGTTGCCATCACAAATTACTGCTAGGTGTTTTAGTTTGCTTTGATCAATTATAAAATTAGGAATATCAGACCATCTTTCTTCGATTTCTTTTGTCCAGAGCTGGACTGCTTTCGGTTCGCGTCTGGCGATATCGGTAGGCTGCAGGTGCTCTATTAGTGTCACTAATGTTTTCTTTCTAAAATAAAGTTTATACCTGCCCTCAGTTGTTCCCGAGCAGGATTGCGGGAAATAAAACCGAGATTGCCATCAAAAAATTCTTTTGCTTGACAGGCTAATTTCTCTGCCAGTTTTTTTCCATACTCAAGACTGCCATGCTTTTTCATCATTTTTATTACCCACCCCACTTCGTTTTCTGTTTTTTGCGCCCTTGTTTTCTTCAAAACTTTAAGCAATTTATCTTTTTCTTTGCCTTTGATGTTGCGCAAGAGGTGGGCCAACATTATCGTTCTTTTGCCTTCATAAATATCATTACCTTTTTGTTTTTTTAATCCGGAAAAATCGGAAGTTAGGTCCAGCAAATCATCTCTTATTTGAAAACAACGCCCCAAGTATTGACCGAATTGATAAATTGTTTCTAGTTGTTTTTTGGAAGCTCCGGCTAAAATTGCTCCCAATCGCATTGGCCCGGCAATGGTGTAATAGGCGGTTTTGCTTTCTAGGATAAAAAAAATGTCCCGGTCGGTCAGGATTGTTTTGTTTTCTTGGGTCCATTTTATTTCTACTGTTTGACCTAGAGTGGTTCGGTTCAGTATTTGAACAAATTCGTCAATTATGGCTCGTGCTTTTTTGTGTCCGATTACTTCAAAATTGTCTTTCAAAATTTGCCACATCAAAATATGGAGTGAGTCACCGGCGTTGATGGCTAGCTCTTTTCCGTAAAGGCGGTGCAGGGTTGGTTTGCCCCTTCTTTCTAGAGAGTCATCTTCGATGTCATCATGGATCAATATCCAATCTTCGGAGGTTTGCATTGCTGCCGCTGTTTTGATTGTTTTTCCGGTTGAAACCCCCATGGCTTCGGCGGTTAATATTAGCAGGGTCGGTCTGACATATTTTCCTTTTCTGAGCGGGTAATCACTGACCATTTTTTGGTGGAATTTCGAAAG
Source organism: Candidatus Shapirobacteria bacterium (assembly GCA_030667285.1). Lineage (GTDB taxonomy): Bacteria > Patescibacteriota > Microgenomatia > UBA12405 > JAUWLS01 > JAUWLS01. The sequence continues at coordinate 2,817 of DAOUWE010000059.1, forward strand.
GGGCTTGTACTTGTCGTCAACCTTGCAAAATGGCGGAAAGTCCAGGAAGCGGTTTAAACGCCTTTCAATTTCTGGCCAAACAAGTTTTTTCTTTTCTTCCAATACTGCCTTAAAGTCATTCACGGCTTTATGTATTATAGCCTGTTGTTAAGTGTTTTGTTGGAAAATAGTCCTGTAGTAATATATTATTGAAATGGTTGTGGAGAGGTGGTATGATTCGGGTAACTGTTTTATGAGACTAAAAGAAAGATATTTAAGAATTTTGGGTGTGAGTGGAGCGGTTTTGGCTCTTTCTGCTTCGGTTGATATTGCTCCTAGTTCTTCTGCGGAGATGGTTTTTTTAAGAGTTCCTCGGGATGGGCAAAATCATACCCTGTCTTGTGAGTTTTCGGCGGCACAGATGGTTATTGATGGGCTGTTGGGCTCTAAAAATCAAGAAGACGTTCTTTTGAATGCTTCGGCGAGGAGTACTGATCCAAATGTGAATAGTTGTAACCCGCATAAAGTTTATAGGGGTAATGTAAGTGGAAATATCGATCGACAGAACTGGTATTCTGTGAGTTGCGGAAGGGGTGGAGAGGCTCATTTGGGTTACGGGGTTTATGCGGAACCGACTGCAGAAGTAATGAGAAAAGTGGCAGGAGTCGATGCCCGGGCGGAGTATTTGACCGGATATGAACAGTTGGCGGAACATGTAAAAGCAGGGAGGCCGGTTATTGCTTGGTTTTCCCATTTATCCGACCAAGAAG
>DAOUWE010000001.1 GCA_030667285.1 Candidatus Shapirobacteria bacterium
AAAAATAACAAAAACATCTTTTCCCATTTCCATTAATCTTTTCGCCCTCTCGATCCCCATTTCCGCCGCCCTGGTTTGTTCCTCCGGCCTTTCGTCAAAATTAGAAGCTACAACTTCTCCCTTTATCGATCGCCTTATGTCCGTCACTTCTTCCGGTCTCTCTCCCACCAAAATCGCCATCAAATGAACTTTTGGAAAATTCTCCGCTACCCCTTGCGCAATTTCCTTCAAAAGCCATGTTTTTCCTGCTTTTGGAGGAGATACAATCATTCCCCTCTGGCCAAAACCAATCGGTGCTAAAAGATCAATAATTCTATTCGCCACTAAACCTTTCTTAGTTTCTAATTTCACCTGCTTCTCGGGATATATAGGAACCAATTCTCCAAATACGGGTCTCCTGGACGCCGCCAGTGGATCAAGTCCATTTACCTTCTCTACCTTTAATAAACCAAAATACCTTTCATTTTCTCTAGGGGGTCTGGCTGGACCTTCTATTAAGTCTCCTTTTCGCAACCGAAACCTTCGAACCTGTGAAGCCGATATATAAGCATCTCTTCTGGAAGGAACAAAATCCGGTCTCAAAAATCCATGCCCCTCAGAAAAAACATCCAAAAAACCTTTAAAGGGAACTGCCGACACTTCTTCCCTTGTTCTTCTGTCCGCGCCCACCCCGGGAACAACTCTCTGACTCCTGGCTTGCCCCACAACCGGAACCCTCTGGGGTACACTATCTTTTCTACCATCATCTACCGTCACCGCCTTAAAAGCTGAATCGCTTGTTTTATTCACTGCCATTTTTGTCTACCTTTCAAAAACATGATAACTAATAGTCCGCTCAAAACCTTATTGGGAAACTCAAATCTGCTCCTATTAAACCAAAAACCTCTTCATCTGTCAATCTTTCCCATGGGAAGACCCCCCTTCCCTACTTCTTTTTATCTCCCCGAGACCCTTCTTCTTTAGATTCCTTTTTAATCCAGTCAATCATTTCCAAAAGCTCCGAAAAGTCTTTCATTGAACGAATCACATCTTCGTGCATGGTCACCACCAATTTCCCGTCACTATCCTTAGAAAAACTTAAAATTGTTGTTGTCATTTTTGTTTATTTATTTAATAGATTCTTGTCAATATGGAGAATAAGAATCTTTCAATTAGTAGGCCTGCCCCTCCTACCAACCAAAGTCTAATTCCTACTCTCCATACTACCAAGAATCAATTCAAATCTACCCCATTTTACCAAAAATCCATCTTGACAACTACTATTAAACTAAGCTATTTTTATCCAAGGAAACATTATTATTCGTGTTCTACTCGCTTTTGAATATCGGTAATAATGTTTTCTTTTCTTTGTCCACTAAAACTATGATAGTCAAAGATCCAGCTCTGCAGGATTATCTACCACCCCTTTTTACCAATAACTAATAAATTCTTAAAGTTCTCCTAAAGACTCATTACCACTAGCCTTCCCCCCAACCTCGTCATTTCCTTAATTTGCCGGCCACCCCAATCCCTGCTTTTCTTCTTCTTCCTAAAAATCCCCCTCAAAAACCTAATTACTTTCTTCATTGATAAAACCCTACCACCCTCCGCCTTTCTTGTCAAAGCCCATAATGAAAAAAAGCAAAAAAACTCCGTAACCGATAACTTTATTTATTATAAATTCTAGCCTCAAAAAACACTTATAAACACCAACCTTAACTCCATGTGGAAAACAAACAAATCATCTTTTTGAGAAACCCCCTCTCCTCTCTTGTACAATCAAACTAACAAATGAAGCGATTCTTCAAGAAACACCAAACCCTGATACTCATCATTCTTTTAGCTTTATTTATCAGGCTATTCTTTTTCTATATTCTTCTTGACCTTCCCCTCTTCGACGACACAAATGCCTATACAGACCTTGCCCTAAACATATCAAACAAACTCACTTACCAAAATTTTGAAGGCTTTGCTTATCGCCCCCCCGTCTATCCATTTTTCCTTTCCTTCTTCTTTTTCCTTTCTTCAAACATTCACTTCATCAAACTTGCCCAAATCTTAATCTCTCTTCTTTCCATTCCCCTCACCTTTCTCTTGGCTCAAAAAATATTTAAAAATCGAAACACATCCTATTTTTCTGCATTTCTAGTTGCCCTGTCTCCCAACCTCTCTTTTTATCCCAATCTCTTAATGTCCGAAACCCTCTTTGCTTTCCTTCTCCTTCTCTCTCTCTACCTCTCTCAAACCAACCTTAATCTCCTCTCTTCTTTTTCTTGGGCCATAACTACCCTCACCCGCCCTATCACTCTCCTTTTTTATCCTCTACAGCTCTTCTTAAAACACCGCCATTCTAAAACAATCATTATTTCTCTCCTCATTTTTTTCTCTACTCTTTCCGTCTGGACCCTAAGAAATTATCTACTTTTCAAAAAACCCATCCTTTTCACTACCAACTCCGGGCTCAATCTTTTAATCGGCAACCACGAAAACGCCACCGGGGGCTATGTCTATCCCCTTCAATACCACCAGCAATTAGAAAAACTGCCCGAAATAGAAAAAAATGACAAAGCCACCCGGCTAGCCACGAACTACATCAAAAAAAACCCCAAAAAAACTCTCCTCACTGTCTTTAAAAAACCCCTTTATCTTATTTCTCCTTTTACTGACATTTCCACTGGCCTCTTTGCCCACAAAAATCACCTTCCACCTAATTTCTCGAACTTCATTATCAAACCCGTTGTTTATCTTCAAATACTCCACTGGCTTTCTGTTCTCATCCTCTCTCTCCCCTTCTTTCTGCCCCCCAAACTCAAAAAGCCCAACTTGCTAGTTATTTTTGTTTTAACATATACTCTCTCCCTTCTGCCCTTTTTTGCCTTTTCTCGTTTTCAAGTTCCCCTCATCCCCCTTTTCTCCATCCTCGCCGCCCGTACCCTCACCGGTCTTTTCCAAAAAACTAAAGCCTCTTAATCTCTCCTGCTTTTTTGATTCTTACCAAACTTTTTCCAAACACCTTACACTCTTTCTCTCTTCTATCCACCCCTCTAACCTTTCTCACCCCGCCCAACAAGCTTACTTCCCCCACAAAAACATTCTTTTCAAAAAAAGCCTTATTCTTATACGATGACCACAAAGCCGCTATCACTGCTAAGTCGGCTCCCGTATCTTGAATCTTTAATCCTCCCGCCACAGATAAATAAACGTCATATTTATAAAGAGGCATACCTAAAACTTTTTGTCCCACTGCTGTCAAAAGCTGTCCCCTAGAAAAAGAAATTCCGGCAAAAACTCTTTTTGGTACTGGCGAAAAACTCTCTGTTACCAATGCTTGAATCTCCACCATCATCGCTCTTCCTCCTTCCAAAACCACTGTTAGCGCTGATCCCACTTTGCTTTCTCCTTCTTCCACAAAGTTCAACTCTTCTCCTCTTACTTCCAAAAGGCCTTTGTCCGTCATTTTAAAAATACCAACTTCATCTGTTGATCCGAATCTGTTTTTTACTGATCTTAATATCCGGAAATCACCATTCTTCTCTCCTTCAAAATACAAAACCACATCTACCATATGTTCTAAAAGCTTTGGTCCGGCAATTTCTCCGCCTTTGTTTACATGTCACACTATAAAAACTGTCACTCCTAGTCTTTTAGCCATCTCCACTAATCGAAAAGTACACTCTCTAATCTGGGCCACACTTCCTGCTCCACTTGCCACATCTTCGCTATTCATCACTTGGATCGAATCTACCACCACCACTCCCGGTATCTTTTTCTCATCAGAATTCACCCGAGATTCCAATTCTCCTACCACCTCTTCTACTCTGTTTGTGGGCAATACTTCAAACATTTTTGAATCTAATCCCAACCTGTCCACTCGTATTCTTATCTGCTCCGGAGACTCCTCTCCTCCCACATACAGCCCTCCTATCTTTCCCACTAACTGCGTCAACAAGGTGCTCTTTCCAATTCCCGGCTCCCCAGCGAAAAGCGTCACCGAACCCGGAACAATTCCTTTACCCAACACATTGTCAAGCTCCCCTATCTTCGTTTTAATTCTTTTTGATAAATCACCCACTTTTTTCACCTTGGACAATTTAACCACCTCTGCTCTAGGAAAACTCTGCCTCTTCTTTCCACCACCTCTAAAAATTTTTCCCACCTCATTTAAGCTATTCCACTCCCCACATCCGGAACACTGTCCTTGCCATTTAGAAAACTCGTTCCCGCAAGACGAACAAACAAAAACACTACCATCTTTTTTCCCCATCCCTTATTTTATCAGCTAAAACCATCCACCAAAAACCCCCGCTCTCACGGGGGCCTTGAATTACTTCTCTCTTGTTCTATTTATACATCACTTTCTTCTTACTATCCACTATTCCCAAAGAAATTTTTCTTCTGTCCACATCCATAGTCTCTACATAAACCTTTACCTTATCTCCTATATTCAACTTTTCTCCTCCTGCTAATTTAGAAATATGGATCAACCCTTCCACACCGGCTTCCAATCTAACCAATGCCCCGAAATTAGCCAGTTTTACTACTTCTCCGTCATATTCAGCATCTTTACTATATTTCTTATCTATCCCTTTCCATGGATCAGGCAATAATCTCTTAACCGAAAACTGCAACCTTCCACCTTCTTTATTGATAAGCTGAACTTTGATTTTGTCTCTAATCTTAAAAAATCTTGAAACCTGGTCCACCTTCTCCCAAGATATTTCCGAAATATGCACTAGTCCTTCCAGTATTATCTTTCCCAGCTCAATCTTCACAAACAAACCAAACGGTTCCACTCGTACCACCTCTGCATCAAAGTTCTTCCCGATCTTCAATTCTTCTGCCGCTTTTTCTTCATTTTTTACAGTTTCCGGCTCCGAAACCAGTCTTTCGGAAAATACCAGTCTATTTTTAGCACTATCCACTTCCAAAATCTTGCATTTAATCTTTTTTCCCACCATTTTTTCCGGATTCTGATCATATTTATCCCCGATTTGAGATCCCGGTATAAAACCAAAAAAACCAAAAGGTGCTACTACTACCGCTCCTCCCCTATTTTCTTCTCGAGCATAAACCAAAACATCTGAGTCATTTTTCATCTTTTCTTCAAAAAAATCCCACCCAAAACCGGAAGCTGCTCCTCGCAAAGAGACCAAAATTTGACCCTTGTCATCTTCTAAACTCCTCACTTGCACTTCGACTTCATCCCCCAAACTCAAACCGGTTATATAGTCTCTCACTGCCAAAAACTCTCTCCCCATCACCACCGCATCAGTTTTCCCCCCAATATCCATATAAGCTAGCTTATTAGAAATCGAAGTCAAACTACCCTTCACCATCTGTCCCTTTTTAAAACCAATCAATTCATGTCCCGTCGCCTCCAACAGCTCATCCATTGTTCGAGCCTTTTCAGCTTTTATTTTACTTACTTTCTTAACTTTCTTCTCCACCACCTTCTCGCTCTTTTTCTTTACTACTTTCTTTTCTTTCTTTGCTTTTTTTATTGCCATTTTATAAAAAATCCCCGTTTATCGGGGATTACTCCTTACAAGTGTCAAAGCACTTGTCGATAAACTTATAATTCCGCCCCACTTTGGTGGGATCACTTTAATTTCTTTATTCTAGCCACTGCCTATCTTCATCCTCGGCTTGTGCCGGGACTATTGTCAGTGCTGACCCGTTTCACGACTCTGTTCGAAATGGAAAGAGGTGGTTCCGAATCGCCAAAGTGACCAGAACAAAAAAATTAAATCCGATTAACAACTTAGTTGAGTCCTTAGAATATAAGAGATTTTTTCATCGACATATCCCTGAGCTTGGCTGAATGCGTTGCCGCACTTACACCGGCCAGGTATTAAACAGTAGTCTCCTGTTTGTCTCTCTTTCTCAATTGCTTGAGAAAATCGATTCCTTATCTTAGAGTTGGCTTCCTGCTTGAGATGCTTTCAGCAGTTATCCGACAGAAACATAGCTACCCAACGTTGCCCTTGACAGGACAGCTGGCACACCAGGGGTTTCCTCATCTAGGTCCTCTCGTACTGTAGACGAATCTCTTCAAGAATCATACGATTACTGTGGATAGGGACCGAACTGTCTCACGACGTTCTGAACCCAACTAACGCAGCGCTTTAATGGGCGAACAGACCAACCCTTGGCCGCTTCTTCACGGCCAGGATGCGCCAAGTCGACATCGAGGTGCCGAACCGAGCCGTCAATATGGACTATCGGGCTCGACCAGCCTGTTATCCCCGGAGTAGCTTTTATCCATTAAGCTCGTGCCCATACCAATTAGGTCACGAGGATCACTAAAACCATCTTTCGATCCTGTCCTGATACTCAAGGTATCAGGAGTCTGATAAAAAAATTCATCAGACCTCGACTAGTTTGTCTCGCAGTCAAGCTGGCTTCTGCTTTTGTACTTACAGTCCGATTTCTAGCCGGACCAAGCCAACCTTTGTATGCCCGCGTTACTCTTTAGCAGGCACCTGCCCCAGGTAAACTGACCACCAAACACGGTCCTCCCATGGGATGCACCATGGCAAGTTAGATTCAAACTTAGTAAAGGGTGGTATTCCACTGGTGACCGAAGTCTCCCACCTATTCTCGACAGTTACTAAATTATCCTCAATGTTAAGTTTCAGTAAAGCTTCACGGGGTCTTTTTGTCCTACAGTAATTAACCGGCATCTTCACCGGTCTTTCAATTTCGCTGGGTGGAAGGTCGAGACAGTTGCTCGGTCGTTGAGCCTTTCATACGAGTCGGAACTTACCCGACAAAGGACTTTGCTACCTTAGAACAATTAGAGTTATTGCTGACGTTCACCAGAGCTTCAATTCAAAGCAGTTTTCTGTAAACAGAAAAACACCCTTCCTTTTAACTTTCTGGCACCGGTCAGGCCTCAGCCCCTATACTTCCCCTTACAGGTTTGCAGAGACTTGTGTTTTTGATAAACAGTCGCCGAGCACTCTTTAGCTGTGGCCCTAGTTTTACCTAGGGCAGGGCATCTTGCGAACTTACGCCCAGCTTTTTTGCCTAGTTCCTTGACCTCCCTTCTCCCAATCACCTTGGTCTACTCGACCTACCCACCAGTGTCGGTTTGCGGTACGAATTCCTAAAACTCTATTTGCGACGCTTTTCTCGGATAGATAAATCAATTCAATTGCCCGAAATTAATCGGACTTTCTATCACAGCTTGTCTCAATCCCGACGAATCGGAAAACAGGGAAACGGATTTGCCAATCTCCCCTAACTAACTGCTTCGACGATCAATCACTTAATCGCCAAACCTATCATCCATCGTCACGCCCCAACTTAAAACGAATCCTAGAAAGGACTGGAATATTAACCAGTTATCCATCGGCTACTCCCGATTAATCGGGACTGACCTTAGGCTCGCCTAACCCTCAGCTGATAAACATGGCTGAGGAAACCTCGGGTATTCGGTGGACGGGATTCTCACCCGTCTTACGCATACTCATGCCTGCATTCTCACTTCTGTCAACTCCAGCCAGTCCCTTACGGCTGACCTTCACTGTAAACAGAACGCTCTCCTACCATTCTCGACAATAAATTGTCGAGAATCTCCATCTTCGGTACTTTGCTTTAGCCTCGTTACATTTTCGGCGCAATCCACCAGTCCTGATGGAAAACCATCAGGTATCGATCAGTGAGCTATTACGCTTTCTTTAAAGGATGGCTGCTTCTAAGCCAACCTCCTGACTGTCTACGGTGAATCACCTCCTTCCCCACTTAGCAAAGATTTAGAGACCTTAGATGAGAGTCTGGGTTGTTTCCCTCTCGCCTGACCAGCTTAGCCCGGCCAGACTGACTGCCAAGCTTAAAGTTCCGGTATTCGGAGTTTGGTTAAATGCCAGAGATTGCTCCCTAAACATTCATCCAGTAGCTCTACCCCCAGAACCAAACACTTGACGCTATACCACAATATATTTCGGAGAGAACCAGCTATTTCCGAGTTCGATTAGCATATTACCTCTAACCACAAGTCATCCGATAGATTTGCAGCTCTAACCGGTTCGGGCCTCCTCCCGACTTTCGTCGGAACTCACCCTGCTCATGGTTAGCTCACTCGGTTTCGGGTCACCCCCAATCGTCTAGGGCCTTATTCAGACCCTCCCCGATAAATCGGGGAACGCTTTCGCTTCGCCTTCTCCCGCTTGGCGGGATTAAACTTGACGACAAAGAGTACTCGCAGGCTCATTCTTCAATAGGCACGACATCATCTCGTAAAGAGACTCTGTCTGCTTGTTAGCAAACGGTTTCAGATCTATTTCACCTCCCTTTCAGGGATATTTTTCACCTTTCCCTTACGGTACTAGTTCACTATCGGTCCGCTAAAGTATTTAGCCTTGGGGGTTGGTCCCCCCAGATTCCGACGGTATTTCGCGTGTACCGCCGTACTCAGGTGTCTAACAAAAATACTACTAGAATTTCAAATACAAGGCTTTCACTTTCTTTGGCCTCCCATTCCAGAGAGTTCTTCTATTCTTTCATATCTCTTAAGTTAGATCCTACAACCCCTCGATTACTCGAGGTTTGGGCTCTTCCGATTTCGCTCACCACTACTGACGGAATAACGATCTTACGATCACTTCGTTTTCTTTTCCTCCGGGTACTTAGATGTATCAGTTCCCCGGCTTACCCCCGTATCAATAAATTGACACAGTCCTACAGCTTTCACTGTAAGGGGTTTCCCCATTCGGAAACCATCGGATCAAAGCTTGCTGACAGCTCCCCGACGCATATCGTTGTCAACCACGTCCTTCTTCGGCTTTAGCGACCAAGGCATTCACCATTTGCTTCAGTAAAAAAATTTCTTATTTCTAACAACTCAACAAAGTTGTTAATCACTATACTACTTAAATTAAATTTAAAATTTAATTGAGATTTGGGTTAATTTTTAAAGTTCAATTCCGCTTAGCGGAATGCTCCGAACCACTCGGAACTTTGTGGACCTGGGGAGAGTCGAACTCCCGACCTCCTCGTTGCAAACGAGGCGCTCTAACCAACTAAGCCACAGGCCCTTCTTTTGCCTATCCCTAGGTAGGTCCAAATTTTCAACAAAAAAACCGAAGCTCTCACTTCGGTCCCAAAAACACACCACTCCCTATTTAAAACACGTCTTTCTTAAAAAATTTCTTTCTCATTTACTTTCTTTGTTTTGGGCCGAAAAAAGCTTATAGCTAATTCGTGCTTCACATTATATTTCAACCACCCTCTTTCGTCAACCCTATCATTTCAATTGTCTTTCTAGTTCTTCCCACACTTCATCATGTTCTCCTTCATATCCCAAGGCCCAAAAACCCACTCCTCCCAACTGACTCTCTTTTACTAAACGATATTTCACGCTCAAAGATTGCAAATTTTCATAATAAATCTGCTTCGTCACCCCCTCGTCTTTGTAAACCAGCCACGGACTCATCGAAAGCGAATCCCAACCGGGCTCAACTTCTTCCTCTTCAACAAACTCCTTCATCCTATTATAACTAGCCATCGCGGACCATCCCCTTTCCACCGCCGCTCCATATTCTTCCCCATACGTCTTCCACTCATATCCATACAAGGGCAAGGCCACTATCAGTTTTTCTTTCGGTATTCCCAATTTCCAAGCACTCTCCAAAACCTCTAACACACTTCTCTCTCCGGGACCACTTCTAATCGGTGCCACTGCTCCTGCCCAATCCGACCCCGGCCGATGAAAATCATAAGCCATAATCACCACATAATCCAATAACTCTGCTATCTCACTCCATCTTTCAATATCCCCTTTTATAATAGTATTCCCAAAAACATCCAGACTCACCTCTCCCACCTCAGCTTCCGTCAAATCTCTCAAAAACCCCAAAAATCCATCTCTCAACACTCCCAAATGATCTCCCGCATACTCAAAATCTACATTTACTCCATCAAAATCCTCTTCTTTTACTAATTTCTTTACTTGCTCTATTAGTCTTTTTTGAGCAGTTTTGCTAGTCATCAACTGATCAATCTCATCATCTTTAAACAATTTTAATCCCAAAATATTCTTCTTCCCCTGTTTTCTCATCTCCTCTTTCATAGACAAGTATTCCCTACTATAAAGCCATTGCGCATCGCTATCCCAAATCAAATCCCCACTTCCCTCAACCCCCACCCCTAAAAAAATCAACTGATCTAATACTTCCGGATGTAACTTTGTTTTCTTTATCGTCCAAGGCGGTAAAAACCCGATCACTTCAAAATGTCTCTTTTCTTCTATCATTCCCAATCTTTCTCCCATCTTTATCAAAGGATTCAAAAACACTCTCTTGCTATCTATATATAGATATCCTCCTATTCCAATCACCAATATCCCAAAAACCATCAGTAACGCACCCATCTTTTTTTTCATGTCCCCTATTCTACTCTACTCACTTAAATTATCTGTCTTTCTCTTTAATTCAAGCCTGTAGTATACTAAACCACTTACCAGCGCGTGTAGCTCAGTTGGTTAGAGCGCAGTCCTGATAAGACTGAGGTCCCTGGTTCGACCCCAGGCACGCGCACTCTCCTAACCCATCTTTTTCAAAAGATACTCCACTATTTTTTTCCCTATATCTGTTCTTGTTCTCTTTTCCATAATCTCAAACTCCGGCGCCTGATTCACCTCTATTATCACCGGCTTTCCACTCCTCTCATCTATCACCACATCCGCCCCGGCAATTTCTACTCCCAAAACCTCTATCGCTTTTCTTACCAGAACCTTCACCTCTTCTGGTGCCTCCTTAGCCTCTGATTGCCCCATAGATCGATTCAAAGCCACCCTGCCTGTATCTTTTTTTCCTCTCTTAAAAGACCCCACTATCTCTCCTCCAATAGCAAACACTCTCCAATCCCCATCATTTGGAATGTATTCCTGTACCAAAAATCCTCCTCCTCTCCCGAATAACAATCTCTCGATATCATCACCTTTCTTGACCAAAAAAGTCCCTACCCCGTGCCGACCCGAACTCGACTTAACCACCACCTCCCCCTTCTCCTTGACCCATTTCACCATATCTTTTTTGTTTACACTATATTTAGTATCCGCATAGGCCACCCCTGCTTTCATTAGTAAGTACGCCTCCATCCCCTTTCTTTTCCTCATGCTCCCACCCATTCCCAATAGATACTTGTCCACCACCGCAATCCCTTTTTCTTTTGCGTGCTCTAAGAGTATCGGCAACCACTCATTTTTGTCCCCCACCGATCGAAAACAAAATAATCCCGCACCTATCAAATCCTTTCCTTGAGCCTCCAACACCACCTCTCCTTCCACCTTCTTCATAACCAGTTCACTATAATGAACTGGCCGGATTTCAACCCCACTCTTCTCTCCTGCCTCTATCATCCTCCTTACTCCAGTCGTCCATGCCGTATAAAAAACAATTATTTTTTTCTTCATCATTCTCAATTATATTCTAGGTTTTTACTAAAAATCCATCCAGATCTCTTCTTCCCACCAAAAACTTAGTTCTCACCCTTGACCTGTTTGCTACATTAGCTAAAGAGATAATTTTCTTCCCTTTCATCCAATACTTTATAGCAATCACCGGTCTTCCCTTATGTCTACCCAAAGCTGACCTGTAATTTCTATAATACAAAACATTGTCCTTTTCCAAAAGACCCAGCTTCTTAGCCAAACTTTCGTCTATCGAACTTCTATAAGCTCCCGTATCAATCTTCGCCCTAACCACTTCTTTCTGCTTACCTTTCCCCTTAATACTGATTGTCTCCAAAGCATTCAAAACTATTTTCTTTCCATCGCTCTCTTTTACCTTGTCAACAAAACTTTCTCCAAAAAGCGATTGTGAAATTTTTATTGCATGTTCTGTAGACCTCGTTCTCAAATCAGCCACTCTCTCTAATCTCTTTTTCAATCCTGCCCTATTGCAAATCTGAATCGACAAACCCGGTCGAGCATTCACCTCCAAAACCAAAGGTCCCAATTCTTTATCCAAAACAACATCCACTCCCATAAAACCAAGAGAAGGTATCGCTTTTTGTGCTTCCACTGCCGTTTCTAATATCCTTTTCCATAACGGAATTTTTATTCCGTTAACCTTTATTAATTTCTTTTTCCTGTAGTCCCTTAATTTTTTTATGAATTTACCCTTTCCTATCACCCCATAAGTAGTTATTCCGGACACCATATCTATTCCCAATCCCATCGCTCCTTGTTGCAAATTCGACTTACCCCCCGACTCGCCGGTAGGAATACGAAGCATGGCCATTACGGGAATCTTGTTGTAAACAATCACTCTTACATCCGGTGTTCCTACTCTCGCAAAACGCAAAAACTTAGGATGGATCTTTACTCTCTCTTCCAAAAGCACCCTATCCGGCCTCCTGTGTAATGAAAATCTCCCTGCCAAAATTTCCTGACAATGCATTTTAAATTCCGCACTCGTGTGTACATTTCCCGTCATGTCCACCCATTCTCCCGCCCACTTTCCCCTTTTTCTAATCACCAAAATCCCCTCTCCTCCGAAACCTGACACCGGCTTAATCACAAAATTTCCCAAAAGATCTTCCCACTTAAACCTTTCCGGTGAATTCGTGTTTGAAAATATCTTAATCTTTCTTGGCACACCCACCCCTGCCTCTCTCAAAATCTTTTTTGTCCGAGTTTTTGAATCCGCAATCCCCCGCCCTTCGACACTATTATGTTTCAAATAAAGCGCCATTCTGGCATTAACGGTCAAAAAATCACTTTTCTTATACATAAAACTCAAAAAACTATTTTTTCTTTTTTGTCCTCACTGCCTTACCAAACCTTCCGTGTTCCAATAATCGATACCCCGTATACTTCCCCACTAAAGAATTTACTCCTATTACTATCAAAAGGGTCCACTCCGGATTCAAAAGCACCATTTCTTGCAACCATCTCCAATTCATAAACGAGGACGCCAAAATCGCCAAAATCAAAGTTCCCAAGGTCAATTTTTTTGCCTCACTTTTACTTTTAGCCAACTGTGTTCTCACAAACTCCTCTGACAAAAGAACCATTATTAAAACCGGAAAAATAGAAATTCCGGTCAAATCTGCTCCTCCCCAAAAAGAAGACAAAATCATCAAGAGAAACGCTCCCAAAGAAATAAACAACAAACCAATTGATCTCCTTGTCCAGTAATGAAGTCTCACTTTTCTTAGTCCATAAGCTACTACCAAACTAATCAATAAAATCATCGCAAACAAAGCCAGGCCTCCTGCTATCCCCGTCGCCATAAAAGTTATCGCCACCATCGTCGGCATAAAAGTTCCAAATCCCGTCAATCCCACCCCATAATGCAAAATGGCAATCATCGTCGCCAATATCGGTACTATCAATATCAATACTATCGTACTTGCCGGTATTCCTCTATCTACTCCGACCCTTACTAAATATTTCAAAGAATTAAACACTCCGCCCTTGATCTCTTGTTTTTCCAAAACCGATTCCAGTCTGTCTCCGGCCTCTTCATCTCCTGACTCCATCCCCCAAACCCCGGCCGGCCTAACCGACAAAAAAAGAAAAAACAAAACAAGACCTAAAAACCGAAAAAAGCTTTTCATTATAAAACAAACAGAGAATCATTAAATAGGCATGGGAATTATACCAAATCTACATGTTAAAATAAGTAAAACTTGTTACGCTTCACACTTCGTACTATTATTACCATTATTACCATGCAATAACCCATGTCAATAACCCCTTTTCTTGCTAAAATAAATATCGGAGAAAAATACCTCTTTGGCACTCGTACAGCCAAAGAAGTCTTCCCCACCGTCGGCTCTCTCTTCTCCGTTCTCCTTTTCAATGTCTATACTATAGTAAGCATCATTCTTGTCTTTATTTTAATCTTTGGCGGAATTACTCTTATAACCGGCAACAAAGAAGGGAACAAAGATACCACTGCCAAAGGAAAGGCCGCCATTACCGCCGCCATCGCCGGTTTCTTTATTGTTGTCTTTTCTTACTTTATAATCCAATTAATAGAAACTATTACCGGAATCAAAATCTTAAATCCCGATGTATAAACCAATGAAGAAAATAAAATCTTTTTTTTACATTCTCCCTTTCTATCTCCTAACCGCTCTTCCTGTTCAAGCTCAACCGGTTTTTGGTCCCATTACACTCCCCCCCGACCTCGGAATATACGGCTCCGACCGTGGCTCCGGTCTTTTTACTTTCATGAACATTCTCATTAAACTTCTTATGGCTTTAGCCGGAATTTTTTCTGTCTTCCAGTTCTTGGCCGCCGGATACGGTTTCATGTCCGCCGGAGGAGACGCTCAAAAAATGGCCACCGCCTGGGCAAAAATCTGGCAAAGTCTTATTGGTCTAGTTGTCGTCGCCAGCTCCTTAGTTCTGGCTGGTGTCGCCGGTCAAGTAATTTTCGGTGATTGGAACGCTTTACTAAATCCCACTATCTATGGACCAAATTAAATTTCTAGCCCAAGTCCCCAAAATAACCGGAGTCCTGGAAGGAGAAGGCAACCTCAGCCTCCCTGGAGACCAATCCGGTACTCTTTTAGAAAAAGTCATTAGTAACGTTATTGGAGTCATGACCATTGTTGCCATTATCTACTTTGCTTTCCAGGTCATCTTTGCCGGCTACGGTCTCATGAGCGCCAATGACGACGCTCAAAAAATAAAACAAAACACCCAAAAAATCACTCAGGGCATTATTGGCCTAATTGTTGTTATTGCCGCTGTCTTCTTGGCACGCCTCTTGGGTACTCTTCTGGGAATAGACAATGTTCTAAATATTAACGATTGGATAACCAATACCATTACTCCTTAACTCCATGAAAAACAAATTTTTAACCCAAATCATAAACCCACTCATTACCGATGATCGTTATACTCCGGAAAACGATCCCGGAGGAACTCAGTTCACCAGTGATCTCATAGGTGCCATCATCAGATTACTTCTCCTGGTTGCTGTAATTATCTTTGTTTTCCAGTTTCTTCTAGGAGCTATTCAATGGATCATGTCCGAAGGCGACAAAACCAAACTTGAAAAAGCCAGGTCGCAAATTCAAAATTCTCTCACTGGTCTCTTTATCGCTTTTCTCGTATTTGTTATACTTTTCTTAATTGGTCACTTTTTCGGCATTGAAAGCCTAAAAACCTTTACCTTGCAATGGCCTGCAATTTAGATTAAACTATTTCATCTAAAAAGTTATTCTACCTTTTAAATTAAAATTTGATTAAAAAACAAATATGAAAGCACTCATTGTCCTCAAAGAAATCATTGTAAAAACAGCATATGCCCAAGACACCATTGAGTTAGTCCCAGGAGCTGGCAGTGATTTTGCTAACATAGCAAATCTCACTCCCGGAAGCGTTATAGGAGGTCTTGTTCGTCTCGTACTCATGCTAGCCGCCATTATTTTCTTTTTCATGTTTGTTATGGGTGGTATTAAATGGATCATGTCCGAAGGTGACAAAACCAAACTAGATACTGCTCGCCAACAAATCACCAACGCACTCGTTGGTTTGGCCATCATCTTTGTTGCCTGGGCTATCATTGTTCTTCTCAATCAGCTCTTCGACATTGATCTTATGAGTCTCTCTCTTCCAACTCTTCAGCCAAACTAAAAGTTTTTTTACAAAAAATCAAAAACCCCTCTCCAGAGGGGTTTTTTAGTCCCTTTTCTCGCATGCTAAAATAACCCATGTGGATGCCCATCAAACCCGCTTACGCCCAAACTCATAACTGGTTCGACATAAACACCGCTTGTGTTACCGATGGTGATGTCGCTACCATCAAAGGCCTAGAATGCCTCTTTTCCAACACCCTCTCTGTTCTAACCACTGTCGCCGGCCTGGTTTTCTTTTTTATGCTCATCGCCGGTGGTTTCAAAATGATTTTTTCCGGAGGCGATCCCAAAACCGCCGCCTCCGCTCGCTCCACTATAACTTCCGCCGCCATCGGTCTCGTCGTCAGTATTGCCGCCTGGCTAATTCTAAACTTTATCGAAATCTTCACCGGTGCTCCTGTAACCGAATTCACCATCTCTAGTTAGATGTTAGAATAGTTTATGCCCAAAAAGCTTAGTTTACTGCTTTTCTTTTTTCTCTTCTTCTCCCCGCTTCCCGTCATCGCCGGCTCCCCAGGTCTCAATCTTATCAACAGTCCCGGCACCGCTGGATATGTTCCCGATATAGACACCGTAGACGATTGGATGACCTACATCCCCGAAACCCCCGAAAATCTTAACAACACAAACGCCGACAATATCCCTTCCGACAACGTCATTCTCCGCCTCCACGCCGCTTGGACTAATACTGGAAAACAAATGTTAGGTTCTGCTACCCAACAACTCACCGTAGCCAACCAATGGTGTAATGCTGTTAATCACTTTGCTTCTTCGAAATCCACCGTCTACGTCGAACCTTTCAACGAACTCTCTCATCCTACGGAAAGACTCGTTCCCACCGAGGAAAGACCCATTTCCGGAGACGCCTTTGTTGATCTAGATGACGGAATCTTTAGAGCCAACCGTTTTATTGGCTATTTAAGTTCTTGTCTTTCGAGCGAAGCTACTCTAACTTCTCCCTCTCTCGACCCTCACAACGCCGATTTTCCCACCACTTCTAAAGCCTTCGCCCCATATTTCAACGTAATCTCCTATCACTCCTACAATACCGCCACTACTCAAAGCTACAACTCCGGACTCCTCGCTGGAAAAAAATTCATCTTCAGCGAAGTCGGCACAATGTCCGGCGGTCAAGTCATCTATGACGACTGCGCTCTCGTCAAACATTTTTGCGGCGAAGGAGTTAGTCAATTTCTTCAAGATAAATCCAACATCCTCGCCTATACTCTTTTCACTTTCTCTCCTGGAGATTACGGAGGAGGCGATTGGAAACTTACCAATCCCGACGTCGTCCGCGCCCTGGCCAACGACTGCGAAAATCTCACTATTGATCCCGACACTTGCCGAATCGGCAGTTCTTATGGTCCCGGCACCGGCGACTTGTGCTCTCCTATTCAACCTGACGGTGTCACTCACGAAAATCCCGTCGGAGCTCCTTTCTGCCCCGAACATCCCTATGTCGACAACGTCAAAAATCACCCTCCTGCCAACGACCTTTGTACTTTTGGCATAAGCGTCTCTGAAGGCTTCAGCAACCCTATTCCTATTGTCACCGGCACTCCTCCTCCTGCTCCCGATTTAATCATTCAAGAAGTTTCCCAAAACAAAGACCACGACAATTCTCGCCTGCCCGGAATTTACCAGTTTATAGCTCGTCTTTTTTGGGAAAATGATCAAGAAGATATTTTTGAAGACAAAACTGTCCACGATATCGGACCTGACGTTCGATCATCCACTTATAACGAAAACCTGGCCCGACGAGACCTGGTCATGATGGAAGCCGTCCTTTCTCTTGGAGACTCTGCTAATCTCAACGCCTTTGACACCCAAATCGGTTGGGCCTGTCAAGGATCATCCGGCCAAAACTGGTGTTCCAAAACCCCCTTGGCAAATCAACTTTGTCGTCCGGTTTACATCTCAGAAATTGCCGCTCAGGGCATAGAAGAAGGACATCAAGCTATTAAGATCATCAACGACCAGGGCCAAATTGACCAACTTTGGACCAGCCAGATTGTAAACTACGAAGAAAATCTACGGGCACATTACGGACCAATTACTGACAGTTATTGTGATGGCAATCTAGGAGGCTGTCTTTACTTACAAAGAATCTCTCGTGAACCCAATGTCGACGTAGAGGCCATTAAAAAATCAACTCTTCTCTCTAAACTGGGCCACTACTGCTACAACCATCTCTGGGAACAACTCCCCAAACTCCAAAAAGGGGGCAGTGAAATGATTCTCTCCGTTACCAATACTGAATCAACTGGAGAGGTCACCGAAGATCACGCCATGAACGTCCCTTATTCCGCCACTCTCATTAATTCTCAAAACGATCAATATCGACCCAAATTTTACGACAAATTCCTACCCAAAACCCACTCTCAAAACCTCCCTTCCATTTCCACCAACAACTGTTCTCAACCGGCCACCCCACCTTCTGTCACTCAAGACACCGTCCATATTCCTTCTTTTTTAGCCCGTGTCTGGAAAGCAATTATAGCCATCATTAAACCCGGAGAATCCAAAACTGTCACCGAATCTGCCTCCGCTCGAGTCCAAACCGATCCTGAATTTTACGAGGCTACTCGTGACGCCGGAGAACTTGGATCTTTTTTTCTGCCTCGATCCGAACAAGAAGAATTTACTGATTCACCCAATGCTTACTATGTCCAAAGTCCCGCAAGTTCTGAAGAAAGCATTCCTCTCCCCGCTCCCGGAAAACCCGAAAAACTCGACAAAGCTAGATCTCAATTTCTTATTCCCAAATCTCAACAAAACTAATCTTAACTCATGCTAAAATTAACTGTGATCAAAAAACTCTTATATCTTTCTCTTGCTCTTTTCCTTCTTTTTCCACTCATTAAACTGACCCGACCCCTCATTGCTAGTACCAATCTAGACGACTACGCCCAAATCATTGGTGAAAACCAAGAAGACCCTAGTCTTGAAGGTTTCACCAACTCCAGTCTTTCAAACACCATCTTTTCTTTAAATCTCGGCTTAGCCGGCAATCCCTACGATCCTGAAAATCAACCCGGCGCCCTAAGGTCCGTAAGTAACTACATCGCCGCCATCTATCAACATCCTCCTGCCTCATTTCAAGTTTATTACGCCGATTTAAAAAGTAATTTTCTAGGCAAACCTGCTTATGCCCAGGGCGGAATAGGTTTCACTGGCCTTCAGCCCATTCTTCCTATCTGGAAAGCTTTCCGAAATATCACTTATTCCCTTTCTGCCATAGTTTTCGTTGTTCTGGGAATCATGATCATGTTTAGGGTTAAAATTTCCCCTCAAGCCGTTCTCACCATTCAGGCCGCCATACCCAAAGTCATCATCACTCTCATTCTCATTACTTTCTCTTATGCTATTGCCGGTCTTATTATTGACTTCAGTTATCTCATTGTCGCCCTCGTTCTCACTACTCTTCAGGCCTCCGGTCTTTCTATCGGCGGTCAAACCATTCCTGACTTAACCCAAGCCGGCTTCATAGACATGTTTCAACTCATGTTCCGTGCCCTACCCGTGGCTTCTATCGCTCTTTTTTCCGGGATTCTTGGCGGCATTATCGGAGGAATTGCAGGAACAGTTATACCAACAGGAATCACCACCGTAGCTGGCGCTCTCATTGGTATTCCCGCAGGAACCGCCATCTTTTCCCTTATTTTTCTCATTCTTCTTCTTATCTGGCTCACAAAATTCTTCTTCGGTCTCATTAAATGTTACATGCAAATCATATTAAAAATCATTCTCGCTCCTTTTGAAATCGGTATCGGTGCTTTCCCTGGAATCCAGGCCGGTTTCGGCAACTGGCTCAAGGGCTTAATTGCTAATCTAGCTGTTTTTCCCATCTCCATCCTTTTTATGGTCATCGTCAATTCAATTATCGAGTCCACTCAATCTGGATCTCCTATCTGGGCTCCATCCCTTATTGCTGGTGGTGATCTAGATAGAAACCCCATACTATACCTGGTGTCCGGAGGATTTGTACCGGTAGCTATCGGCATTGGTGCCGTCATGATACTTTCCAAACTTCCCGATCTCATCCCTCAAGCCATCTTTGCTATCAAACCTTCTCCCTTCGGCTCCGCCATCGGCGAAAATCTTCAAGGTCCTGCTGGCCTGCTAAAAACTGGAGTAACGACAGGAGCCTTTCAAGGAGCAGATTCCGCCTTAGATTTCTATAAAGATACTGGCAAAAGTGCTATGGCAGACCGCATTAACACTGGTCTCAGAAAAGTTGGTAGTAGTAAAAAAATAACAGAAAAAAAAGCAGGAAAACTAGCAGGCGTCCTCCAGCGAGGTCTCCGTGGTATGGGTAAAAGCCAAGGGCAAAATTACTAAAACAAACTCAACAAAAGTCTTAAAAAAGAATTATCTCTTCCTATACCGCATCCTGCATATAATTTCCAAACCTCGCATAGTCAGGTATTTTTCTCCCCTTCTTATACTTACCAACATCCTTCGAAGAATTATTAATTATTTCCTTCCACACCTTGTTTTTATCAGACTCCACGCCACCTCCGGACCAACCACGGCCCTCTGTCATCATTTTCACCAAAGACTCAGGGTCTTCTTTAGGATCCTGGCCAAGAATCTTTCTCAATGTACCTGAAACCTTGTCTTCACCAACCTCGTCTTCCTTCCAAACTCTCTCCTCCGTCAAAATTCCCTCCGCATCATCATCCTCAACCATCCTCATCATCAACCAAAATTGCTGCGATGTAAACACATTATTATACAAACAAAGTCTTTCATACATAATACTCGGCAACTTATCCCAAACACCCCTAATCTCAGGATTTTCAAGATAACCCCCTGCTGACACCGCCGATCTTTTCGCTCCTCTGACAAAATCCGCAAGCAAATTCACCATATTTCTCTTACCCTCGATACCTTTCGCCGCTTTAGCCGCCTCAACTCTTTTTTTTCCTTCATCAGACAAAGAAGGGTCTTCCTCGTCTGTCATGGCCAAATAAGGAGGATGTTCCTTCGATCCATAAGGAGTTTGTTGCCAAGCCTTGTTCAAACCAATTATCAGCTCGGACATTTCCTGTATTAAGCGTTCCGGTCCACCTCCCAACTCTTTAATCACATCTATCCTTCCCGCAATTAAATTATCCAACTTGTCTTGAATTTGAGCCGCTCTAAAAGCAAAAAGCATCGCCAAAAAATGCTGTTGATTCTGCATATTGTCAATAAAATCCGCCATCGTATATTCTGCCCCCCCGGCAACATTACCAGTAATCAAAGCCTCCAAAGCGCTCATCTCAAGATAAGTCTTTTTTCCTCCTCTAACAACCACTGCCTGAGTATATTCCAAAAGATTAGCTGTTAACTTCTCTTTCAAAGCATAGGCCACACCTGGCCTTGGACCTTTCCTGCCTTTTTCAATTTCGCCCATCTTTCTCTTTCTCAACTCAAAAGCTTTTTCTGACATATCACTCCCTCCAAAATCATACAAACTCCCGTTCCCTTTCACTTCTACGTACAAATCCTCAGCCTTTTCTATTTTTATATCCAATTTCTCACCTGTCCTTCTATCTCTCAAAACAGAATTTGATCCTAGTTTGGTAATTTCACTCAAAAACATTGCCAAACTAACCCCCAACTCGGCCAACTGCAAAGAATTACCTGTCTCTTCTCCTAGCTCTTCCACTACCAAATCCTCCCAGTCTTCTAAAAACTTATCACGCTCAGCCGGCGTATACTTCCCCGCCGCTAAACTCAACACATGTCCCTTCTTTGTAAACAAAGGACTGTCATGCTTGGGTCCCATTATTTCCTCCTCCACCTCTTTACCCTCCTTAAGAACTTTCTCAGTTCCTATAACTTCTGTGTCAGGGGGACACTCCAACTGGCAAAGCATTCTTGAAGCCGAAGTCACCGCCACATTCAAATCATCAGACAAACTTAAAAACCTTAACAAATGAGTCGGAATCTCCATGCTGTGAGGATTCGTAAAAATCTTAACTATCCCTCCAATATCCGACTCCATCTTCACCAAATCATGCAACCAACTTACTGACAAACCTAAACCAACCACTGCCTGCTCAACCTTAGTCAGCTCTCTTCTTTTTTCTCTAAGCCTTCTTTTCAATTCTTTTCTATTATCAATACCTCTA
This sequence comes from Candidatus Shapirobacteria bacterium, assembly GCA_030667285.1. Lineage (GTDB taxonomy): Bacteria > Patescibacteriota > Microgenomatia > UBA12405 > JAUWLS01 > JAUWLS01. Next base: position 21,702 of record DAOUWE010000001.1, read on the forward strand.
ACCGAAACAGTGTCATGACTCTCTCTAGCTAAAAGAAGATTCAGTAAGTAACCATCCAGTCTGTCACCCAAAACAGCTACATTCATCCCTTCCATAACTACTCTCATCGAGGCGTTACTCACAATCCCCAAAGTTTGATCATCAACCTCCTCAATTCCTGCCTCATCCAACGCCTCTAAAGCCCCTTCTTTCATTTTCTTTTCTTTCTCTTCAGCAACTTCCTTTTTCACCAATCCCGTTTGGTATCCCCCCATCAATTGGATACCATAACCAGGCTCTAATCCATGCAATTCATTGCAAGCATCAACCGCATCCTTCCACAAAAGAGCCTGTCCCGTGCTAGTTGCCCAACTCAAGGTTGCATCAATTTCTCTAAACTTTGTCCTCACCCCAGAATCAACTAAAATTGCTGGTAAAGCCACGTTAGCCAAACCACCATTCCAATCCCGCCCTTCAGGCATGGCAGTCAAAGCTCCGAAAGCCCTTTCTGCATTTCTATAGATATAACCCGCCTGTGTAACCACATTCTCCCCTCTTTGTTTTTCTCTCCAATTGCTTCCACTCTTACCGCCCTCAAAATACTCTTTCATTTCCTCATTACCCGGCCTATTTCCTGGTTCTGGTGTCATCAATCAGATTATACCCAAATTATACCCAAAAAACCAGAAAAATATGTATAATAAACTCATGACCAAACTAGGCAATTTAGACCCTCAAAAAACAATCTATATTGGCAACCTTCCGGAAAACATCAAAAAGGAAGACATCAATAAACTACTTTCAGTTTTTGGAGAAATCACAAACATCGTCATCCTTCCCGACCCGGAAAATCCTCAAAAACTCCGAGATTTTGCTTTCACTAGCTTCAAGTCAATCACTTCAGCCGAAAAAGCCATTAAAAAACTAGACAAGACAAAATATAAAGAAAAAATTCTGATTCTCGAACTGCTTGACAATATAAAACTCGATTAACCTCTCAGCCTCTTTATTTCTTTTCCTTCCAGGTTATATACTTATCCCATGGACAACCCCACCAACTCCAACTCCCCACCCTCAGATCCAAAATATCTAGGCACCAAAGAAGCCATTGAACTCCACGTTCGTGCCTACCATTCCGCTTTAAAAGGCGCCTCTCAAGTTACTGTCAGTTCCCTAGCCAACCTCTACAGAAAAACCACCCCCACTCTCCACCCCCTAGTAGAAAATCCGGACGTAGTCGACACCTCCCCTCTTATTTACTCCTTCCTCCGCCTCCCCTCCTGCATCGATCACTGTCAAAAAATCATCATGGGCCAAATGCCGGAAGTCTTCACCGAACAAGGCTATGAAAACGTTGACAAATGGCCTCGTGTTACCACTCAAGCCCGCCGGCGCATCATGCACTACTCTCCCTCCAAAAAAACTCTCGCCTGTTTCATCACCTCCATCTCCGACATTGACGACATCGTCAACCTTACCATCGCCCTCCAATTAGAATGGAACAAATTTCATACTTTGTTAAATAAACACTTCAAAACTTTCAATCAAGTTACTCAATCCATAAAAAAAGAAGGCCATCTTGCTCTCGTTGGTCTTGACCAAAACGAATTCCCCAAACTTAAACACGCTCTGGGGAAAAAATGGAAAGAACGCTTAAAAAACATCTATCACCGAAAACTAAACCTCCATTTTCAATTACTAGCCGGGTCCTGGATCGACTACAGCAAGGCTGTTCAAAAATGGTGGAAAAACATTCACTATAAGGCTCTAAAAAACAACAAATCTACCCTTAAAACCATTTATATCGTATCCAGCAACAATCACTCTGTCATCAATCTTCTCTCCGGCTTCGCTAAAAATAACGAAAAGAAAATTATCTCTTTCATTGAAAAAGAAAAACCTCTACTTTTCAAAGAATATCAAAAAATCAAAAACAAACAATTTTTTCTAAACCAAAACGATTTTCTTTATTATTCTTCTCGCTTCCTTCCCAAAAACCTCCGGACCCCTTACCTCAAAAAACTACAAATAAAAAACATTCCCGCCGGTCATTATCTGGACATCAACACTCAACTCATTCCCGTTTCTGCCATAAATTCCAAAAATATCGATCCCCGTCTCAAAATCAAAAAAACCGAAAAGCTCAAAAAATCTAACGCTTTAATTTTCAATATAGATTATCCCCTGGGCTTCTCTGCTTACCACGTTCTGAACAAACTCTTGGAACACGTCAAAAAAATAAAAGGAGTTTATATCATCGGCAAGGCCGCCGTTTTAAACTCTGAAACCGGTGACATTCAAATTCCCAAAGGTGTTTTTGACGAACATTCTCAAAACACCTATCTCATAAACAATTATTTCAATCACGAATTTAAACACCAAAGCAATCTTGGTTCTATTCTCAAAAACCAAAAATCTGTCTCTGTCCTCGGAACCTATCTTCAAAACCAAGCTCTTCTGGAAATCTACTCCAAAAACAACTTCACTGTCATTGAAATGGAGAACGGACCCTATCTTTCCGCCATTACCGAAGCCGTCTATCCTCAACAGGTACCCAAAAATACCATTGTCGACTTAAACGCCCTTCCTTTCGATCTGGGAATAATAAACTACACTTCCGACACCCCCTACTCCAAAGCCAAAAACCTCGGCGCCCACCGCCTTACTCTCGATGGTATCGAACCTGTCTATCTAGCCACCAGAGCCGTTCTTCAGCGTATCATCGATCTTGAAGAATCCTCCTAACTCATCAACTTCTCAAAATCTTCCTGCTCCAAAGTCTCCACTTCTAAAAGTCTCTCTGCCACCTTGTTTAGTTTTTCTCTTTCTTTTTTCAAAACCCCCTCTGCTTTTTTACTCGCTTTCTCTATTATTTTCATTACCTCCGCATCAATCTTTGTCTTCATTTCATCCGAAACATCCAGATTCTGCTTAATCGATCTTCCCTGATCCCCCATACTTAATCTTGAACCAAAGCTAACTAACCCCAAATCACTCATCCCCCACTCCAAAACCATCATCCGAGCAATTCTCGAAGCCTGCTGTAGGTCACTCGCCGCTCCGGTTGTAATCTCCGAAAACACTATCTTTTCCGCCACTCTTCCTCCCATCAAACTGACAATTTGATCTAATAATTTTGTTTTAGTCTCATGTATCACATCTTTTTGAGGGGGTATTAACGTAAATCCAAGAGCCATTCCTCTGCTCACTATCGATACTCTGTGCACCGGATCCATTCCCGGTAAACTATGAGTCACTACCGCATGTCCTGCCTCATGATAAGCCGTAATCTTTTTATCCAATTCCGTCTGCACTCTCCTTTTTCTCGGCCCCATTTTTACCTTCAAAGCCGCTTCTTCAATATCAGAAAAACTAATTGTCTTTTTTTCGTTCTTGGCCGCCAAAATCGCCGCCTCGTTCAACATATTCTCAATATCCGCCCCGGAAAATCCGACTGTTCTTCTAGCTACTGCTTCCCAATCCACTGTTCTAGAAAACTTCTTACCCCGGGCATGAATTTTAATAATTGCCTGTCTGTCTTTAATATCCGGCATATCCAACATCACTCTTCTGTCAAACCTCCCCGGTCTCAAAAGTGCTGAATCCAAAAGATCTCCTCGATTAGTTGCCGCCAAAACTATCACGTTCGTATTAGCCTCAAATCCATCCATCTCCACTAAAATCTGATTCAAAGTCTGTTCTCTTTCATCATGTCCTCCTCCAACTCCATAACCCCTCGAGCGACCAATCGCATCTATTTCATCTATAAAAATTATTGCTCTTTTTGTTTTTTTAGCCGTCGCAAAAAGATCTCTCACCCTACTGGCCCCCACTCCCACCAACATCTCCATAAACTCTGATCCCGCCATTGAAAAAAACGACACGTCTGCCTCGCCGGCCACCGCCCGTGCCAACAAAGTTTTTCCAACTCCACTCGGACCCACCAACAAAACTCCCTTAGGAATCCTGGCTCCCATTTTTCTATATTTTTCCGGCTTTCTTAAAAAATCTACTACTTCTTCTAATTCTTGTTTTGCCTCCTCCACTCCGGCCACATCTTTGAATGTTATTTTTTGTTTCCCTTTAACAAAAAGCTTCGCCTTCGATTTTCCAAAATTAAATACTCCTCCTTGAGCTCGACTAGCTTGTTTGAAAATATAATAAATAAAAAGAATCGGCAAACCAATTGAGAAAAGATTTAAAAGCACCGTCCCAAAAGTCTTTAAACCGGACATATTGTCTACTTCAAAATTCACTGATGACGGATCGACTCCCTCATCGGACAAAAGTTCAGCAAAAGAAACCGTTGTTTCTTTCTCTGTCGTTATTATTCCCGCTTCGTCATTTAACTCCAATGAAATCTTGTCTCCTGTCACCTTAATCGACTCCACTCTTCCCTCTTTTATATCTCTTATCGCTTCTGATAAGCTGACTTCCGATACTTCCGGCCCCACCAAAGTTACTATTATTCCCAAAAAGTAAAAACCCAACAATAAATACAGTACCCATCTCATTACATTTTTCGGACTAATCACCACCATCTTTTTCACCTTCATCCCTTTAGGCAACCTGCTCTTTATTTCTTTAGGCAAATTATCCCACCCCAAACTGGCCTTCTTTGGCTCCTTCTTTTCATTTTTTCCCTTTCCCTCCTCGTTTTTTTCCACGCACCATTCTACCACAAACCATACCCAACAAATAGAAACTTCAACCCATATCAGTTAAACTTATTCACCCATGAAAAAACTTTTCTTTTTCTTCCTTCTTTTTTTCTTCTTATTCTTTAAAAAAAACACTTACGCCATCGCTCCTGTCGGATACCTTGACGGTGCCGACGGACAAAAAATTTGGGGTTGGACCAAAGATAATGACTACTCCGGCCCCATCCGTATTCACATCTATATCGACGGAGTACTTGTTCATCACGAATTAGCTGATACTTACCGAGCCGACGTCGGTTCACACGGATATCGCTGGGACCACTCTCCTCTCGGCGCCGGTGACCATCAAGTCATCGTCTACGCCATAGGTGTCGACCAAAACGGCCAACCAAATAACGAAAATCCCGGTCTCAGGGGCTCCCCAAAAACCATTTCTGCTAACTGCAGTCTTCTCACTGGAAGTCCAAACGAGTGGTGTCGTCACAATCCAAATTACTGGGTAAATCGACAAAAAGACACTAAGCTTCTTTTCAACCAACATATCACTGTTGGTATCAATAATTCCTACGGTGGCATAATCTCTCAGCTTTACAATCACGATCATTCAAAAAACATCATTAATGAACACGGCGGAGCCGCCATTCAACTTTCTCTCTGGGGTTACGATTCCACTGCTCCATCTTGGGGTTGGTTTGCTAAGCAAATGAGTGTTTGTGATCCCACCCCCTACCAAACGGAACAGGAATGTTTATCAAAATACTCCGAATGCTGGTCCAAACCAAACGGGGCCAACGTCTGCGACTGTCAAAATATAATCTCCTGTGTTAATTGGGGCGCCGCCGCCCCTTGGAATCCTATTCAAGCTCAAGCCCAAGGATGTCTTTGGGACCACTCATCCAATGACGTTAATTACTCTTATCAGCCTTCATCGAATTCCTGGGAAATTCGTTTAGACAATCCTTACAATTTCACCCAAACTGACAGTTTTCAAAACATGAGTTTCGATCAAAAAGTTACCTTGGGAGATGCTTACGCTCGAATCGATTACACCATCCAATATTCCGGCCCTTATACCACTGACTCGCATTCTCAAGAAATCCCTGCTATTTTCACCTCTACCGACATAAATTACTACTTCTACTACTACCAAGAAGGCCTCCCTTACTCCGACCCCAAAAACTCCGTCACCAAGATAGGACCTGTCGAACCCATCGGTCGAGCACTCGCCTTTCCCAATTACACTGGAACCAAGCCTCACTTTGCTAATCCTACCGAAAAATGGTGGGGGGTCTGTGATCAAACCGAACAACACTGTCTTACCATCGCCACCTCTTCTCCGGAAATCGACAGGGCATCCATCAGCACTAAAGACGCTCCGGAGTCAGGCTCTTATCTAACTGCTCTAGGGAGTTTTCATTTCTATCCCAATATGCACAAAGAAATCACAGTTTATCTTTTTCCCTACAAACACGACGATCTTGTCAACGGGAAAACAATCAGGGAACGAATTTTTGATCTAACCGCTCCTCCTCCCACCTCCACTCCACCCCAACCTACCGACACTATCATTCCCACCTCCACTCCCTTCTGTGCTTCTTGTTCGGAATCAAATCCTTCAAAATCAGAAGGGAACAGTAATTGTGACGCTCATCTCAACTTAACCGATTTCTCTATTTGGTTAGAAATCTATCAAAAAATATTAAAAGGTTCTCCTCTCACTTCTCAAGAACTTTCCTCCGTAGATTTTAATTGCCAAGAAAACCAAACCACCTACAGCGTCAATCTGACCGACTTCTCTATCTGGCTAGAAAACTACCAAAAGATATTAAATTAATACGATTGTCTCGATAATTCCAAAAGCCTCTCTCTAGTATCGTTTTTCCCCTCCCTCACTCGAAACTCATGACCACAATCTTCACACTTATAAAAAATCTTAAACCTCCCTTTTTCATAAATCGCCCTCATCGGTCTCATTAATCCTCCACATTCCGACTTCCTATCTCCCGGAATCTTTTCATCCACATGTTTCCCCCAAAAACAATTCGGACAATGATCCGTGTATCCATCCCCACCCACCTTCGTACCACACTTTTCGCAAACAAAATCTTCCTTTTTTCTAATAAAATTTCTCATCTTGCCAACTCTACTCCGATTTTTAGATCTTTTTTAATCTGATCAGAGTACAACAACTTTCCCGAAACTAAAACCGCTTCTGGATAAACCTGTAATGGGTTCCATCCTTCCGGCAAAGAAACCAACAAGGAAAAAGGAGTCTTGTCCCTCCACCCTGCCTGCTTTTGTAAATAGTAAATAAATGACAAGTTATCGTCTACTTGGTCAAACCCTAAACTATATTTTAGTTCCACCTTTCTCTTTTCCAAAATTGGAACTGTCAACAAAAACCCAATCTCTTTTTTATCTCCCTTTATCTTCTCTGTCAAATCATCACTCTTTATTCTCTCTTCATCTACCATTATCCAATCCAGTTCCGCCTTCCTCGGAACATAAACTCTCACATAAGCCTTATAGTCCCCCGCCGGCCACGCCGAAGTTCTAGCTGTATTCTCATAACTTATTTTCAAAACACTGGAAAACTCATCCGAAGAAATATCCACCACTTGCTCCACGCTCCTTTTCAAAAAATAATTAGCCTTATTTATTCCCACATTGGCCTCATTGATATGCAGGTAATTAACCACGCAATTCTCTTTTTTCCCACAACTTACTCTTTCTAATTGTCCATTCCATCCCAAATCAGAAAGTATCCGCTCTGCTTCCTCTGCCCCGTTCATACCAATCATCAACTCTCCCTCTTCCAATGCTTCCAAAAGCGCTCCTCCTAATTCAAAATATTTATCCGGACCAAGAAGTTTTATCTCTTCCAAAAGTACGTTTCCCAACATTCCTAAGAAAGTAGCTTTTTGAGAAGATCCCGGAAAAAACTTATTTTCCGAATAAAGCTCTGCCTGCTCATAAAGATTATCTACTGTTATTTCTTCCTCGTAATCCGGAATATAAACCTTTTCCAAAACCTCCACTATTTTCTCGGCCACGGCTAAATTCATTCCAATTACGCCATCTACTTTCTTTCCCATTTCTTTTTCCAAAAACCAATTAATATCCTCTACCGATTCCAAAAAATCAGGCTCCCAGTTAGCATCCCGTAGGTACCATCCTGGTTCTCCCAAATATTTCTTCAGCTCTTCTGGTGGCTCCACATGCCCCTTGAGTTGTCCATCCAAACTGTAAACATCTCTAACGGTAAAATCCAAAAACTGCCCGTCTTCGAGACTCAAAAATCCCACCGAGCCAATAAACCCACCGGTCGGTCTAATTTCCATTTCATTCTGTAAAAGCACCAGAAACTCTCTTCTATTTCCGCCCACACCCAACATATAAGACCAAGTCTCTAGGCTTTTTTTCAAGAGCACTATTTTTTCCTTCTCATCACCTATCTTCTCTGCCATTTTTCTTGGTTCCATTCTCCATTTCCCGGGCAACCATCCCCAGTCCCCACCCAGTCTGGCCTGTACCATCGACAATCTCTCTTCTAAATCCCCTAGTCCCAATTCCATTTGAGCCATGCTTCCTTCCCAATCAACAACTTTTCTCTGAAAAACTCCTTCAGAAAGGACACTACCGATTTTCGCCAACTCTAATCCTATCTCACCTACTTCTAAAATCTCCCTCTCTAAAACCACCAAGTCGGAAAATCTTCTTCCCCACTGCCAATCTCTCATTTCCCATCTTTCTATTTTTGACTCCAATCCGGAAACCCTTCTTTCGCTTTTCTCTAAAAGCTCACTCGCTAAAATCCAGTTTTTAGATACTACCATCGGTTCAACTTTCTTCAAATCACTATAAACCCGATAAGTATCCACCGCCATCAAAAGAGGGATCGTCAACAACCACAAAAAAACAAGCACAAGAACCAAACCAAGTCGATTTTTCCACTAACACTTTTTTATCTCTCCGGTCACCAAATGCACTGTTT
>DAOUWE010000021.1 GCA_030667285.1 Candidatus Shapirobacteria bacterium
CAATTGTATTAAAATGATTACGCCAATAAACTCCATTCCTGCCATAAATATCAGACAAATAATGCCGACAATAAGGATACAGTCCTTTCTCTGTTAACTCTTCAACCTTCTCTCTCTTAACTACCAGCGAATCTTTTGCCAAATCCATCACTTTCCCTAAAAGTGAAAAAAAACTTTTTTTTGTCTGGGCCTCACTCTTTCCTCCTTCTTGAGCCCGATATCCCAATCTAGGCAAATTTATAGTCACCACTCCTACCGATCCTGTCAAGGGATTAGCCGCAAACAATCCCCCTCTCTTTCTTAACACCCGATTGTCCAGTCTTAATCGACAACACATACTTCTGGCGTCATCCGGATCCATCTCTGAATTTATATAATTGGAAAAATAAGGCACTCCGTACTTCCTGGTCATTTCCCACACCGGCTCTAAGTTTTTATTATCCCAATCAAAATCTTTAGTAATTGAATAAGTCGGAATCGGAAAAGTGAAAATCCTCCCCTGTGCATCTCCCTCCATCATTACCTCGGCAAAAGCTCTGTTAAACATGTCTATTTCTTTTTGATAATCAGCATAAGTCCCTCCGACTAACTTGCCACCAATTACCGCCGCTTCTTTGGCCACTGTTTTAGTTGGCTTCAAATCCATTGTCACGTTTGTAAAAGGTGTCTGGAATCCAACCCTGGTCGGAACATTCATGTTAAACACAAATTCCTGCATTAATTGTTTTAGTTCCTTATAAGAAAGCCCGTCGTGTCGAATAAAGGGAGCTAAATAAGTATCAAAGTTGGAAACCGCCACCGCTCCTGCCACCTCCCCTTGAATTGTATAAAAGAAATTCACCAACTGACCAAGGGCTGAACTCATATGCTTCGGTGGCTTACTGTTCACCTTCCCCGAAACCCCACCAAACCCTCTCGTCAAAAAATCCTTAAAATCCCAACCTGTGCAATAAGGTGACAGCAAGGCCAAATCATGAATGTGCATATCTCCTTGAATATGAGCTTTTCTGATCTCTCTTGGATAAATTCTATTCATCCAAAAATTAGATGATATTATCGAAGCCACATGGTTATTCAGACCCTGTAGAGAATATGACATGTTGGCATTTTCCTTTACTCTCCAATCTGATTTTTCAAGATACTTAATGATGAGCTCGTCAGAATCCACCAAACTATCTACTTTTCGAAGCTTCCTGTGCAATTCTCGATACAGCTTGAAAGCCTTATAGGTATCCTCATGGCCATTCTTCAAAAGAATCTGCTCCGTGATGTCCTGGACCTGTTCAACTTCCGGTATAATCGTCCCGTTAAACCTTTTCTCCAACTCTGTCACCACCTCTCGAGTCAACCAGCGAACTCGTTTCTTGTCTGCATCCTCTCCCGCCTTAAACGCCGCCCATATCGCCCTCTCTATCTTGTTGGGACTAAAAACCATTATCCTCCCGCTTCTTTTCCTTATCTTTTTAATTATCGTTTGCACTCTCCTATTTGCCATTTTTCGACTCCTCTTTTAAATAATTCTCAAAATCACCTAGGTCATCAAAATCCAAATATACGCTGGCAAATCTTACCCAAGCAATCGAATCCAACTTCTTCATTCTAGTCAAAACTAGCCCTCCAACATCTCTTGAAGGTACTTCTGTTTTTTTTCGATTCAAGAGCATCATCTCTATTTCGTCCACCACTTCCTGAATTTCTTCCTCCGATACCGGTCTTTTCCAGCAAGCCTTTCTCACGCCTCTTTCCACTTTTTCTCTCAAAAAATCCTCTTTTCGACCATCTTTCTTCACCACTTTCAAATCTATGTTCCCCACTCTTTCGTAAGTCGTAAATCTTTTTTTACACTTCTCACACTCCCGTCGCCTCCTGATTACCCGACCCTCCTCGGCATCTCTCGACTCTAAAACACCTGACTCTGCATGTCCACAGTAAGGACAAATCATACCAGCAAAAAACTAATAAAAGGGAGGCAGCTTGGAGAAAACTTGGTTTCTCACCTTGCACTATAGATAGTGACTGATATTCAGAATAAACGCTACCCCCAGTACATGTCAACCACCAATCTCCGACTCAAAATAGGTCAGTTTTCACATCATAAAAAAATCCGTGAAAAACACCTCTGCTTCAAACAAGATCAGTTGTCCTTCTCCGGATGTTTCCTTCAGACCGGAGTGTTATCATATATCACCCATGAAGCAAATCATAACCTTCTTATCCGAAGTAAAAACTCAATTGACCAAAATAACCTGGCCTAAAAAAGACACTTTAATTCAGCTTACTTTCGTGGTAATATTTATCTCGATTCTCACTGCCTCGATTCTCGGCAGTCTAGACTACCTTTTTACCCAAACCATAGGATGGTTAACCGCTCTTAAAAACTAATGAAACGTAATCAAAAACAAAACAAAAAATCTTCTCACTCGTCCCCTTCTTCGCGGAGATCTATCGGGAAGAAAAAAATAGTCAAAAAAAAGAAAGGTTTGAAAAAGAAATATCGTTTTCAGCTCTCTAAAACCAAACCTTTATCCACCGCCGTTTGGTTCGTTATTCATACTTACTCCGGTCATGAATACAAAGTAATTACCGCCCTCAAGCAAAGAGTTAAAAGCATGGGACTTTCCGATACCGTCTTTGAAGCCATTGTTCCCATTCAAAGCAAAATGGTTATCAAAAGAAATCAGAAAGTAAAAATTCAAGAAAAAATTTTTCCAGGATACATTTTAGTTCATATGCTTCTTGATGACACCTCCTGGCTTACAGTCCGCACCACTCCCGGCGTTACCGGCTTCATCGGCATTGGTCACAAACCCACCCCTATTTCTCAAGAAGAAGTTGAACGTATCATCAAAGTTATCGTCGAAGACAAGCCCAAATTTAAAGCAAAATATTCTATCGGAGAAGCTGTTAAAATAATCGACGGACCTTTTTCAGAATTTTTAGGCTCCATCGAAGAGATCGATCCTGCCAAGGGCAAACTGAAAGTCTTAGTTTCCATATTCGGTAGAGAAACTCCGGTCGAGCTTGATATACTACAAGTCTCTAAAATCTAAACATGGCAAAAAAAATAGCAACTACTGTTAAAATCGTCATTCCTGCAGGAAAAGCTACTCCCGCTCCTCCAGTCGGCACTGCTCTCGGTCCCCACGGTATTCAAATCATGGACTTTGTCAATCAATTCAATGAAAAAACCAAAGATCAGGCTGGTAATCAGATTCCTGCCGTTATTACCATTTACGAAGACCGTTCTTTTACCTTTGTTCTTAAAAAACCACCGGTTTCCGATATGATTAAAAGGACTCTAAAACTAAAAAAGGCTTCCACTGCTCCCAAAAGAGAAGAAGTCGGAACCCTCACTCCGGCTCAGGTTGAAAAAATCGCCCAAGAAAAAATGCCTGACTTAAACACCAAAGACATCAATCAAGCCAAAAAAACAGTTATGGGTACCGCCCGCTCCATGGGTATTTCTATCAGTAATTAAATAAAAATGACCAAAAAAGAAAACAGTCCTCCAAAAAAAACAGACCAAGAAGGGAAAAAGAAAAAAACCAAAGGAAAAAAATACCAAGAAGCGGCTAAACTCGTCGGCAAAAATAAGTTTTATTCTTCAAAAGAGGCGGTTAAATTAGCTAAAAAGACTTCAAAAACTACTTTTGACGGCAATTTAGAAGCTCATCTTGGCACCACCACCACCGGAGACCTCGGAGAGCTCAATCTACCCCATTTTAAAGGAGCCAAAAAGAAAATAGTCGCCATCGCCAATGATGCTCTTGTTAAAAAAATCAAAAAAGGAGAAATCGATTTTGATATTCTAATCAGTACTCCTCAAATGATGTCTCAACTGGTTCCCTTCGCCCGCGTTCTGGGACCCAAAGGTCTTATGCCAAATCCAAAAAATGGCACCCTCACTGACAAGCCTCAAGAAACTCTGAAAAAACTTGAATCCGGAGGGATAAGAATAAAAACCGAAAAAAAAGCCCCCGTCGTTCATCTAGTTATCGGTAAAATCTCCCAAAAACAACTGGAGCTGGAAAAAAATCTTGAAGCTCTTATCAAAACCCTTAAGCCTGAAAATATCAAAAAACTAACCATCAACGCCACTATGGGCCCCGGCATTAAAATCGACCTATCTTCTTTTCTAAGCTCGCCTAAAGCATAATTACTTCCAGTAATAAGTTGTGAAAAAAACACTAACTCCTTTTTTTCTTTTTTATCTACGTTTTTTATCTAAAGCCCAACTTTCAAAAATCGCCCTTCTTTCAAGAATCACCAAGGGCAAAAAACCCGTCATCATCGGCATTACGGGCTCTGCCGGCAAAAGCACTCTCATGCAGACTATTGAGGCCGTCCTTAAACCACAGTTCGAAGTCAAAACCAGTTCTTCCGGAAACTCAGAAACAGGCCTTCCTTTAAGTATTCTAGATCTCAAAATCCAGGCTTACAGCCTAATTGATTGGCTAAAAATCGCTTTCCTGGCTCCAACAAAACTTTTAACTAATTGGCAAGTCTACGACTATTTTATCGCCGAAATGGGCATTGACGAACCTGACTAAACTAAAAACATGTCCTATCTCTTAAAAATAATTCGTCCTCAAATCGGAATTATTCTAAACATCAGCTCTGTCCACTCCATGCAATTTGATAAAACTGTATCAAAAGATATCGAAGGAAAAAAGAGACTAAAGGCTGTCCTTCAAAATATAACCAAAGAAAAGGCACAACTAATCACCTCTCTTCACAAAAACGATCTCGCCATCATTAATTCTGATGACTCCTTGGTCAAACCTCTTGCCAAAAAAACTAAAGCCAAAGTCCTAACCATCGGCCAAAACAAAAACAACACTCTTCAAATACATAAAACCCGATCAACTCCCACCCTCTTCACCGCCACTTATCAACACCAAGAACAAAAACATCATCTCAAAATCAACAACTACGCCTTGCCGGCAAAATTCTCTGAAACTTTCGCTTTGGCCCTCTTAGTGGGGATTTCTCAAAACATAGATCTCAAAACATCCATCAAAAATCTAGAAGAAAACCTCCATCTCCCTCCTTCTCGATCCACTGTCTTAAAAGGAATTAAAAAAACACTTGTTATTGATTCTTCTTACAATTCTTCGCCCATCGCCACCCATTTCATGCTTAAACTGCTTTCCACTGCTCCCAAAGGAAAAAGAGTTGCCATCCTTGGCGATATGCGCGAGTTGGGACTTCAATCGGCTCAGGAACACCGCAAATTAGCTCAAACTGCCGGCAAAACCACTGATTTGTTAATTCTCATTGGTCCTCAAATGAAAAAATATTTCTTGCCGGAACTTGCCCGACTTTCCTTTCCTCAAGTCAAAACCTTTGCCTTTCCTCATTATCAAACCGCCATTCCCAAAATCAAAAGCCTTATTAAACCCAACCAAATAATCTTAATTAAAGGATCTCAAAATACTATCTTCTTGGAAGAAATAGTAAAATCTCTTGTCTCTCCGAGAAATCTGAAGATCTATCTCCAGAAAAATCTAATTTGCCGACAATCCCCTTTTTGGCTCCAAACCAAAAAAAACTTTCTCCGCTCCGTTGCTAACTAGACCCAAAATCCTGTACATTTACTTATGCTCATCCTGGCCAAGATCCTTGCCATCCTTCTCTTCTCTTACGTTCTTACTCTTATCACTCAGCGCATTATTCGCTCTCTCACTTACCTCTCCAAGCTCACCAAGCTAGGCCAGTACGCCACCACCGCCCTTATTATGGCCCTAGCCACTTCCCTTCCTGAAATTAGCGTCGCTATAAGCTCTGCCTCTCAGGGCCTCTCTGAACTCGCTTTGGGCGATGCTTTAGGTAGCAACATTGTCAATTTATCTTTGGTCATGGGTATCAGTGCTATTGTTGGTAAATCATTACATTTCAACCAAGACAAGGAAAACAAAAAAGCCTTTCTTCCTCTTCTCTACACTATTCTTCCTTTGATTTTCATTCTCGACCAAAGAATCGGCCGTACTGAAGGCTTTGTTCTTATCACTGCCTATCTCCTTTACGTCTCATCTCTGATCAAAAAGAAACCACATGCTCTCCTGAAAAAAATAACCAAAGGGGACACTGAAACTAAAGCCCTCAAAAAAGCCTTCAAAACCACCCGCGAATTGGCTGTCTTTCTCCTTTTTCTCGTCGTTGCTTCTCAGGCTGTAGTTTGGATTAGTAAAAGCCTGGCTGAAGATCTAGGCTTACCCATTCTTTTTGTCGGCTTCTTCATTATCGCCATCGGCACTTCATTGCCAGAATTAGTCTTTGGGATTAAAGCCGTTCGTCAAAGAAAAATCACCATGGTTCTTGGAAACATCATCGGTTCTTGTATTACCAATGCCACTCTCGTCATCGGAATAGCTTCTCTCATTCACCCCATCACTCTTGATCACTCAATCACTCTCCCTATTATTGAATATCTCTTTGTCGCCGGCCTCTTTGCCTTCTTTACTTTCACCAAGCACAGATTAGATCGCTGGGAAGGCACAATTCTTGTCGGACTTTTTCTGTACTACACTGTCCTTGAATTATTTTAGAAGAAATCGGTCTGGCAGGAACCGGCCACAATTTCTTGGCCCACGCTGGTCTTCCAGGCAAAATAAACTGCCAATACTCTCTTTCTGTTATGCCTCCGGCCTCATCCTCTACTGACACTTTCACTCGATATACACCAACCTTCAAGGATCGACCGGTTATGTAACAAGATAAATAACCATTTTGAAAACAACAATTAGCTACCTCTAAGCCGGGAGCCAAACCGGAAACTTTAATTTTCATATAGTCTCCATCTGCATCCATGGCTAGCACTCTGGTTTGATACCAGCTTCCAACTCTCCCTACAGCCAGTTTTTTAGTAATAATTCTCGGAAGTACATTGGGCGACGGCGGAGTCACAGTCGGAGTCACAGTCGGAGTCACAGTCGGAACAACGACAATCGGACCGGTTATTGGACCAGTGACCGGTTCTGTAATAGGCACAGTAATTGGTAAAGTAATCGGTAAAGTTAAAGGAACCGTGATTGCTGACAAACCAACCACTTTATCCAATCTCTCTATAACCTTCTTGTAAATCTCATTTTTGGGAACCGATTCTTTTACTTTAAGTACCGGTGCTGTAATTGGCAACGTTAATGGGCCAGAAACAGCCTGGACAACCGGCGACAAGGCCAGCGCCCCAACTACTAAAACAGTTTTTACTTTTGCTAAAATCATATTAGTGAACAAATCCCTATTACCCATATACCTCACTCTATTTCTTGCTCCTTTGGCTTTTTCTCCTTACACCTTCAATACTTATGAAATTCCAAAAGCCATTCTTATTAACACCTCTATATTTTGGACTATAGGATTATTATTATTGCGGATTTTATCAAAAAAAACTAACCAAGTCAAGTATAATTCACTCTTAATCATCACCATCATATACTTTACTATAAGATTAATAACATCTCTACTTGGCTACAATCCAAACCGCAGTATTTTTGGTCACTATTTTCGTCAAAATGGGCTCTTGAATTATTTCAGCTTCCTTTTGCTTCTGTTCTGGTTTACTCAAATTAAAATCACAAAGAAAACCATAAAAGCCATCACTGCAACTCTTCTTCTTGGAAACTTTTTACCAGCTCTTTATGCTATCTACCAAAAAGTCTCCATACAGTTCGGCACCCCTCCCGACCTCACCTACAATCAGCGCCCCATATCCACCTTCAGTAATCCCAATTTTCTTGCCGGATACCTTACTCTCACTCTCCCCTATATCCTCTGTCTGCCTCGAAAAAAAAAGTTTCAAAAAATATTCTTTTACTTTTTCCTCGCTGTTAATATCATCGCCATTCTGGCCACCGAATCCCGTGCCGCCCTTCTAGGTCTTTCTGTTCAAATAATTCTTTATCTCTTTCTTACGTACAAATTAAACAAAAAAGGCATTATCTCTATTTTTCTTCTCTCTGTCTCCAGCTTGATTCTCATCAGCCACATAAGGCCTTCTTCTGTTTTTGACAATCGTTATGTCATCTGGGAAAAAGGCCTCACTGCCTTTTCTCAAAGACCATTTCTTGGCTGGGGAGCAAACAATTTTGACATCGCCTTCCAATCCGTTCTTGA
>DAOUWE010000045.1 GCA_030667285.1 Candidatus Shapirobacteria bacterium
GCATGGTGTAATGTTTTAATTTTTATGTGGCATTATAACAAAAAACGAAAGGGGTTATTTTAGCATTTTCTTGTATTTATCCGGCAGATTTCTGGTGGCTTCGCGATAGGAAAGACCGGAGAGTCGGGATTTGTAGAGATTGATGATTCTGACTGTTTCTTGAGGTTTAAAGCGGGATAGCTCTCTAAGAACCCAGCCGATGGCTTTTCGGATAAAAAACTTTTGCAGAGGAAGAGGGATTAGGGATAATCTGGCTTTGTCCTCTTTGGATTTAAACCATTTGTCTTCATCTAAAAGAGGTTTGATGTTTTCTACAAGAAGAGGGAGGTCTTCTCTCCCCTTTCTCATAAGATAGAGCTGAGGAAGAAGGGAAGCGCGACGAAGCCAAAAAAGAGGGTGGGTATTCCATTTTTTAAGAATTTTTTTAGTTTCGGGGTAGTTTAGAAGAATGGGGCCGACAAGATGAACACAGATTTCATCAACATGATCCCAATTTATGGATTCAGAAAGAAGTTTTTCTACATAAGGGAGATCTTTGGGAGCAAGGTCTTTGTTAATTTTCTTGAGAATTTCTACAGCGGTGGTCTTAAGATTGTGATAATCGTCTTGCCAGCAAGATTTTGAGAGTTTGATCCAATCGGCTTTGGTGGCAGATTTATTTGCTTTAAAGAAAGCATTAAAGATTTTTCTTCGATCAGGAGTGGGTACTCCGTAAAATTTATAGGGAGATTTCAGATATCTTTTGGCACCTTTGGCTCTTTGGGGGTCGGCGATTTTTTTGAGCTCTTGGTGAAAGAAACTTTTATCCATTTAGGAAAGGGAGTTCAGGAAGCTGGCGGTTAGAGAGGTAATGAGAGAAAAGAGAAGGGCGGAAAGAAGAGAGTCAACGGAAAAACCATTGATTAGAGAACTGGCGAGAAGAACGAGAAGAGCGTTTATTATAAAGGTGAAGAGACCAAGAGAGAGAATGTTTATAGGGAGGGTGAGAAGAACGAGAATGGGCTTTAAGAGCATGTTAAGAAGACCCAGAACAATGGCTACTATTAAGGCAATGGAATAGCTGGCGATGTGGACAGAAGGAAGAATATAAGCGGCAACAATAACAGAGACGGTGCTGATTAGAAGTTTTAAAATCATAGATTGGTTAATTTATATTTTTGAATTAATTGTTGGATACCTTGCTCAAGAGTGGGAAGAACGTCAACAGGAGTTTGACGATTATTGACAATTCCATTTACGGCGTCTTCGAAATATTTGATCATGCCGTCGTTTAGACCATCATCGTGAGTGGCCGAGGCCAGATACCAAGACTGTGCTTGAGAAGAGGCGTCAACAAAAGGAGAGAGTTTGGAAGAAGATTTTAGTTTTTCAGCAAGAGCGATTTGAGGATAGATTTCTCCGAATTCTCTGGTTTGGGCCTGGGCCTCGTAAAGTTTTTCCATAATTTCCGGAGAAGAGAGGTATTCTAAAAAAGCCCAGGCTTCTTTTTGGTTGGCACTTTTTAGATTGACAGCTTCTACCCAGTAAGAAGACCAGTGAATATCTGTAAGAATTGCATCTCCCCTTTCAGCTTCTTCGGGAGTGGAGTCTTTGGATTTAGGAAGCTGAGGACCGGTGGTGATAGCGTAGTTTAGGTTTGGATTTTGGTAATCGATATCAAAAACACGCCAAGAGGGGGCAAAATAGAAAGCGAGTTTTCCTTGAGCAAAGGCGTAAGTGGAAGGAGGAAGTGTTTGGTCCCAAACTTTGTCTTTGAGAATGAAATTGGTGTAAAAAGTGAGAACCTCCTCAGTGGTTTTATCGAGAGGCATTTCAAGATCGGCGCCATTTTGTAAAAACATAAGGCCCAGAATGTCGCTCCAGTGATCAACATTACCAGTGGCACCAAGAGCGGCTCCGGCAACAGTGATCTTTCCAGTTTGATCTTTTAAAGTTAGTTTTTTAGCGGCTTCTTGGAGTCCCCACCAGGTACGAGGAGGGCTGACTTGGGCTTGAGTTAATAGATCTTTATTGTAAAAAAGAGAAAGACCATCGTACATCAAAGGCAGGGCCATATACTGACCGGAGTATTTGAGGTCTTGATAGGTTTGATGATAATCTTGGTCGATATTCAGATCGGCAGAGAGAGTTTCGGGGACAGGAGCAATAGAGGACTTGAGGACTGGAATCCAGGTATGATGAATGCGAAAAATGTCAGGGGCATCGGAATCTCCTTTTTGTATTTTGTTTTGCAGGCGAAGGCGGTAATCTTGAGGCTGGTGTAAACGATAAGTGACTTTAATGCCGGGATTTTCTTCTTCGTACTCAGTAATAATATTACTTAGAACAGAATTCGGTTCCCAAAGTCCCCAATAAATAAGATTTGTTTCTTGAGAAATAGGAGTTTTCTTGCCAAAAAAATTAAGAGCAAGAAGAACGATGGCTAAAAGACCTATTCCGCCTAAAATGAATGGCAAGATGCCTAAAAAGCGATTTTTGGGAATGGAGGACGGAGGGGTAGCAGGAGAAGCAGGCTTGGGTGGAGCATAAGGCTTGAGGGGGGAACTTGCAATGGTAGGGGGCGAGGTGGGAGGAGGCGCCGGAGGGAGCGACCGAGAGGTTTTTGGGAGAGCAAGTTTGCTAACAGGCCTGGAAACTATGTTTTGGGGAATTTCTTGGTTCACAATGTTATGATACTAGAAAAAGTAACTGTATGAAAATTAAAGTGTATTCAGACGGAGGAGCAAGAGGTAACCCAGGGCAATCAGGGAGTGGTTTTGTGATCTACGGGACAGGAGGAAAGAAAATTTACGAACAGGCTAATTATTGGGGAATTGGAACTAATAACGAAGCTGAGTATGGAGGGCTGGTAACAGGACTGGAGTGGATTTTGGAAAATAAGAAAAAGAAAGGAATCGAGGAGATTGATTTTTATATGGATTCGGAGTTGATAATAAAACAGATGAAGGGAGAATACAGAGTAAAGGCGGCTAATTTGAAGGCTTTGTTTTTGAAATGCCAGGAATTAGAGAGAAAAATCGGAAGGATTAATTTTAGGCATATAAGAAGAGAGGATAATGGGCGAGCTGATTATTTGGCTAATATGGCCATGGATCAGAAAAAAGACCTATGAGTTTAAAGTGAATAAAAAAAAGTGAGGAAAGTAATTTATTTTCTGACTCCGGTAATATTGTTTTCCCCTTTGGTAGGAATGATTGCTTGGGGAATGGCTAACAAGGGGGCGGTTTTGCGCGGGGTGTCTTTGGTAGGAATTGATATTTCCGGAAGAAAAACGGAGGTGGTGGAAGAATTAATTGTAAGAAAGTTTAACACCGAGATCACAGAGGTGAGTTTGCAATACGGGGACAGGGAGTGGGAAGTGAATTTGGCTTCGGCTTCGGCGAGAGTTGATGTCGAAAAAACGGTGGGAAAAGTTAAAGAAAGCAGTCAGGCGAGTACGATATGGGGGTTGTTAAAAAAACAATGGCGGTATTTTAGAAATCCGATAAATTTGGGAATAGAGGTGGATTGGGATGCAGTGATGGTGGGAAGCATGGTAAGTGAAATTGCTATAGAAATTGAATCGCCTTATATACCGACAGAAATTGTGGTGGTGACAGGAGCAGATGGAAAGAAAGAAGTAGTAATAGAAAGAGGAAAAACAGGAAAAGGGGTGGAGATAGCAAAAACAGTGGGGATGATAAAAAGACAGGTGGAACAGTGGAGGGTGGATGAGCCGGTGGTTTTGCCGGTAAAGGAAATAGGAGAAGTCGCAGGAGAAGATCAAGAGGAAGTAGTTAGAGAATTGGCTAATGGATTAATCGAGAAGAGATTGATAATAAAGAGTGATGAAGAAATTGAAGACATGGTGATTGATGATGAAGTTTTGATTTCTTGGCTGAGAGTGGAGAGCGGGATAGAAAAAGAGGAGATTAGAGAATTCTTGAATCAAGCGGCAGTGGGGATAGAAAGAGAGCCGGTGGATGCTAATTTTAGGTTTGAAAACAATAGAGTTGTCGAGTTTAGGGTAGCCAAGGATGGGCTGGTGATTAAAAAAGAAGAGTCAGTAGAGGCGATAGAGGCAGGGGTAGGAAAATTAACAGAGAACGGAGAAGGAGAAGAAACCGTGGCGCTTTTGATGGAAAGAAAAGAACCGGAAATAAAAACAGAAGAGGTAAATAATATGGGAATAAAGGAGCTTTTGGGTAGCGGAAAGAGTTCTTTCACGTATTCTTCTTTTTCCAGAGTTCACAACATAGAGAAAGGATCAAGTGTGATAAACGGAGTTTTGGTTAAACCGGGAGAGATTTTTTCTTTTAATGAAACAATCGGGGTGGTGAGTCGGGCAACCGGATACGAGAGTGCATATATAATAAGGGCCGGAAGAACAGAATTGGGTGACGGAGGTGGGGTGTGTCAGGTTTCAACCACCTTATTTAGGGCGATAATAAATGCGGGGTTGCCGATAACTGAAAGACAGTGGCATTCATTTAGGGTTTCTTATTACGAAGAGGACTCTGATCCCGGATTTGATGCAACGGTTTATAGTCCAAGTCCGGATTTGAAGTTTAAAAACGATACAGATCACTATGTGTTGGTGCAAAATAGTTTTGATGGAGTGAATAGAAAACTGGTTTATGAAATATATGGAACGAGTGACGGAAGAGTGACTGAAATTAGTAACTACAGGAAGTGGGGATGGGCTCCCCCGCCA
>DAOUWE010000061.1 GCA_030667285.1 Candidatus Shapirobacteria bacterium
AAAACACCAGGCACAATATCGGCCAAACCCTGGTTCATCACCTTCAAAACAACCTGGAGCTTCCATCCTTAACTAACAACAAAAAACTTCAAGGCCAAATCGGCAGGGGACAAAATTTGATTTTGGCTATTTCTAATTTATACATGAACCAAAACGGAGAATCAGTCCAAAAAACCGCCCGGTTCTATAAAATTTCACCAAAAAATATTTTTATCGCCCACGATGATCTAGACCTTCCAATAGGGGATTACAAAATCCAGTTTGATCGAGGACCAGCCGGCCACCACGGAATCGAATCCGTTATCAAGTATCTAAAAACCCAATCCTTTTGGCGCATTCGTCTCGGTATTGGAAAAAGCAAAACCATTCCCGGAAAAAAATACGTTCTTTTGAGACCCGGTTTTTTTGAAAAACTCCGTCTCCAAAAAACAATCAAACGAGCCACCGAAGACCTAATCAAAAACCACCTCCGCGGGCCCATAGCTTAGCTGGCAGAGCACCCCGGTCGCATCGGGGAGACAGCGGTTCAAATCCGCTTGGGTCCACAAGTTTGTTATAGTTATTTATTAAAATGTCCTAATACATGCCCACCGAACAGCACCACTCTCAATCTCATTTTCTAAATCCACCTCGTTTTAAAAAACTTCCAGGACTTACCGGGCTTTATCTTAACGCCTCTTTGCGTACTTTTTCCATATCTCTCACTGGAATATTCATCCCCATCTACGTTTACAACCTAACTCAAGACTTAGAAAAAACCATCATCTACTTCATTATCTGGCATGCTACCCACCTTGTTTTCAACATTCCTGCTTCTCTTATCATAAGTCGTTTCGGGCCGGACGTCTCAACCATTATTTCCGGTTTCTTACGAGCCCTTTATCTTTTTTTACTTATTCTTTCGCCAAAATTTCCCATGCTCCTTTTTCCTTCCGCTATTTTGGGAGCCACAACCGCTCCACTTTACTGGCTTCCATACCATTTGGCCTTTTCTCGTCAATCAGATAAGAAAAAAGTGGGCAAACAGGTCGGCACTATTTCTTTTCTACAAAGACTGGCCTCCGCTCTCGCTCCTCTTGTCGGAGGACTAATTACCGCTTTCTTTGGCTTCAATGTCCTCTATACCACCGCTATTATTATTTTATTCATTTCTTCTCTCCCTGTCCTTTTTGACGAATACAACACCAAAGACCCCTGGCCGGGTCTTCAAAAAATAATCAAAGGTCAAAAAACAAAAGGAATAAGTAAATACACCAAGGCCTTTTTTGGAAACGGCATAGAATCGGCTTTTTATGGAACCATCTGGCCACTTTTTCTCTTCGTCTTTATAAAAGACTTAAAAACCATCGGTCTAATCTCCACCATCGCCCTAATTGTTACTCTTATTGCCGTCAAATACGCCGGAAGTATCGCCAAAGAAAAATCTAAAAAAATGATCAGGGCCGGAACCTTCAGCATGGGCCTCAATCTCATCTTGCGGACCTTTCTTTTAAATCCCATCTTTCTCTTTCTGGGAGATGTGCTCTACCAGCTCTCTTCCGTTTTTGTCTGGATACCCTTTAATTCCTACGTTTATTCCATCCCCAAAAAAAACACCTATGTCTACTTTCTCGACCGAGAAATATCCATAATCTCAGGAAAGGTATTAGGTCTGCTTCTCGCCCTGGCCTTCCTTCGTTTAGGAATCGGATTACCACTCCTATCTTTACTTGGAGTTTTCGGACTTTTCTTGGTATATTCCTGGTCTCGCTCTAACCCAAATGACTGTCAAAGCTAAAAAACAACCCCAAGTCCTTGGTTCTCTTTTTGACCTTCAGCGTCTCAAAATCGAAAAAAGAGGAAAATATATCAAAAAAGAATTTCAAGCCTATGGCCTCCAACTAGCTGAAGAGCTTTCTGATTGGAGAAATCGCTCCCTTTATATCCGTCTGGCAAAAACTCACTCCCGTACCATCTTGGAAAAAGCCAGGCTTTTTGTAAAAGATCAAACCAGAGGTAGTGTAAAATCAAAGGCTCGCCTGTTTATGTGGAAGCTCAAAAATCTAAAAGATGAAAAAATACTCTCGTCCAAAAAAGCTAAAATCTGAAACCCATTCCAGAGCCGATCTTCATCTTCACACCACTTTTTCCGACGGAGAAGCTGATCCTCAAGAAATGGTCAATGAAGCTCTCAAAAAGGGACTTTCTGTGATCGCCATTGCCGATCACAATCGAATCAGGGGGGCAAAAATCGCCCGAAAATACGCCCTTGATCACGGTCTACCCATCGAGGTAATAATCGCCGAAGAAATCTACACCAAACAGGGAGAGGTTATCGCCCTCTTTATAAAAAAATGGATTAAGCCCCACCAAAATATTGAAAAAACTTGCCAAGAAATCAAAAAACAAGGAGGCTTAGTAGTCGCCGTCCATCCGGCCAGCATTATCGGTGGTGTGGGACTTTCTTACCGGGAAATTCGCCATCTTACCAAAAAAAATCTCTTGGACGCTTTCGAACATCACAACGCCGGCGATCTGGTTCGTTTTGATCGTCATCTTACCAAGTACAAAGTCAAGCTTCCGGATTTGGCCCGATTAGCTGGCTCTGATGCCCACCAAAAAGAAGATGTCGGTCTCTGTTACACCACTTTCCCGGGAAAAAGCGCAAATGATTTAAAAAAAGCTATCGAGAAAAATCTTACCCGACCCCATCAAGAAAAAACCTACCTAACTCTTTTCCATTGGTTCAATTATTTTTCCCGAAGCCTCATTCGTATTTTGTCAAAGAAAAAACACTACCCTCACCAAACATCCAAATCTTTCAAAATCCGCTCTATGATAAATCAAATTAAACAAAAATACTGGCAGGTTTGATAAAACAACCCTCAAATCAAGAAAAAGGCCTTATTGTCCTTAATAGACGCCTCGTTGATTCCTAATCAAAATAAGCCTCCTGCATGCTAAAATATCTCACTCAGCCAGCGGTGGCAGAACGGTCATGCAACGGTCTGTAAAACCGTACCAAGTAGGTTCAACTCCTACCCGCTGGACAAAAAACTCATTTACTATTAAAATACATCTAACAATTTAACCAAAGGCGTTGATCAGTGGTGAAGTAGGGAAGAGGGGTGACAAAAGAAAGTGAGCGGCAGATGAAAGCTCACCGTACCCTCCGACACGAATTACCCACTAGAAGCCGAAAGGTCAAAAACTTTTTCAAAGTTTAAAAACCTTTACGGGAGTGCCCGTTACAGCACTAGTGTGTGTCACATCAGACACGGAGCGCACGAAGAACAAGTCTTTATTGCTACCGTAGAATCCCGTTGACACCGGGATTTTTTATTGATCAAGCAATAAAGAGAAACAAGGTGGTACCGCGAGATTAAAAACCCTCGCCCTTGCCAGTCCTGTATATCAGGACCAAGGGCGAGGGTTTTTGCTTGAAAATTAACCAGCGGTGGCAGAACGGTCATG
>DAOUWE010000020.1 GCA_030667285.1 Candidatus Shapirobacteria bacterium
TACCAACAACCCTCTTATTCTGCTCAAACCGCTCCTGTTCCCCAAACCCCGATCCCAATCGCTAATCTCGCCTGGGGAAAAGTTCTAAATGAAAACCAAGACCCTTTTCCCGATCTTATAATTTATCTGGACATTCCCGGTGCCGCCCAACTATCTTCCTTGACTTCTTCACAAGGAATTTGGATTGTTTCTTTGGCTAATAGTTTTGACGCTGCTTATTCTGATTGGTTTTTTCCGCCCTCGGACACTGTTGAAAACATCACTATTGACGGCGGAACCATGGGTCAAATCTCATTAATAGGGAATACAGACTTCAACGATCCTGTCCCTGATATTACTTTTTCTCTTTCAAATCCTCCCACCTTGTCACTTGAAGAACAAGGGGAGTCACCGGGATCAGGAGGGTTTCCCTCATCAGAACTTCCGGCTTTAGATCCAAACATAGAATTTCAACTTCAAAATCCAAAAGAAGGGGAAACGCTAAAAACACTAACTCCTGAGTTCTTGGTACTGCTCCCAAAGATAGTATTCTCGAAATTACCTTGGAATCTCCTCAGACTTTTAATGCCGAAATAGAACCGAACAGCTTAGGCGAATGGTCTTGGTCACCCCCGGCCGATCTGGTACCCGGTGAACACACTCTAACAGTCAAAATTACTAATCCTCTAACCGGACTCTCTGAGACCGTAAGTAGAAAATTTTTCGTTTACGCCGCTGAAAGTGATAATCCAGCCTTCGAATCCAGTCCTTCTGCCTCTATAAATACTCCCACTCCCACCACTCTTCCCACCTCTACGCCTACTGCTTCTCCTGCCCCCATCTCTCCTGTAATTTCTCCTACTTCTGCACCCACCCTATCTCCAACTCCAACTCCCGTCATCCGTTCTGCAAAACCGGCCACTGATTCCGGAATCCCTTCTCCCGGCACCACCCTTCCCACGATTTTGACACTTTTCTTTGGTTTAATTCTTTTTTCCACCGGAGCAGTGTTTGTTCTTAGGTGATTCGTTGACATATCTATTCATTTTGATTTAAGCTGAGAAAAGAAAACACATTTTTATAAAATGAAAAAAATATTACTGCCGGTAATTATCTCGATCTTACTGCTCTCCTCCTTGGTAGCCGCGGTTATTTTAGTCAAACAGGTTCAAGAAACTAGAAAAAAAGCTCAAATTACCAGTTGTTCTATTTCAACCGATTGTCACACTGGCCATTCTGTTTGCAAGGACAATACTCAATTTTACTGTGACCAAAGCGATCCTCAGCAAGCTAGCGAGTGTGGCCATCCCATAAACGGTTGTCGTCTAGAATGTAAACCAGGTTATAGTTGGAAAGAGGACTGGTCGAGATGTGAAGCCGACATCGTTATCACTCCAGGCGCTCAATGTTCAGCTGTTGTCGTTCAATCCGGTGACCACGGACTTCATTTTTCAACTAGCGACTGTGTCGGGCAACTGTGGTCTGCTACCTTGTATGTTTGTAGAAGTAGTGCTTGTGGAAATGATCCAGATTATGGTGTCTGTCACACGGCTTGTGACCCCACTGCTGAAAAATACGGACCAATTAACGGCACTGTCGATAATTCTAACTGGCAAAAGGGGATTGACATCGCCGACTTTGGAGTTACTGAAAGCCAAATTGAATGCTTTTTGCTTCAGCTTGATGGAGCTATCAACACCGGCGGAGAAAACCAGGTTACTGGCCATGCTATTTGGAATGATCTGACTAACCCAATCTGTGTTGCCACTAATACACCCACCAACACTCCAACTAATACACCCACCAACACTCCAACTAATACACCCACCAACACTCCAACTAATACACCTGTCCCTACAAATACTCCTACCAACACTCCGACTAATACTCCCATTCCAACAATTACGCCTACTCCCACCCCCACCCCAAAACCTGGTTGCTGGGATCTTTGTAACTACTATCTCCCCAATTCTTGTCTACCCGGCTACATCTGTGCCGATCTTGGCACTTACGATCGATGCGTAGCTGATACCGATGAATGTTTGCCGACTGAACAGGACAGTAATTGCACTTGCCCGGATGCACCTACCGGCACGCCCACCAACACCCCCACCGGCACTTTGGTTCCCACCAACACTCCAACAGGTACTTTAGTGCCTACTAATACACCAACTAACACGCCCACCAACACCCCCACCGGCACTTTGGTTCCCACCAATACTCCTACTAATACACCAACCGGCACCTTGGCACCCACCAATACTCCGGTTCCTGGTGCTACAGCTACTCCCACCAGAATTCAACTTCCTGATGCCGGATTTGAATTCCCACTACAAAGTTTGATTCTAATCGGTAGCATTATTTCTCTTCTAGGTATACTTATCTTGCTTTAAAATTTTTTCCTGCCCTTTACAATTTACTTTTATCTAGCCCGTTGGATTCGTCTACCTGATAAAATTAAAAAATGACTCGCAAAGGAAAAAAATCAAATCTGTCCTCTTATTTTTGGTTACTTAGGCCAAATCAGTGGATTAAAAACCTTAGTCTTTTCGCCGCCATAATTTTCGCCGGCGAACTAGTAAACAAGCCGATTTTTCTAAAAGGACTCATGGGTTTTATTGTTTTTTGTCTTCTTTCTTCTGCCTGCTACATCATAAACGACGTTGTTGATGCCCCTCTTGATCGCCTACATCCCCACAAGAAAAAACGCCCGATAGCCAGCAAAAAAATAAAGCCCGCCCCGGCCATTTTTTACTCCCTACTAATTATGTTTTCTGCACTTTTTCTTTCTTCCACCATCAATCCGGGCTTCTTGTGGATCTCTGTTTTTTATGTTGCCATCCACATTCTTTATTCTTTTGTTCTCAAGAAAAAAGCCATTTATGACATTGCCGGTATATCTCTCTCTTTTATTATTCGAGCCATCGCCGGTCAGGTCGCCACCGGTTTTCACCTTCCAATTTGGCTTATGTATACCGTTATCTTCCTCTCCCTTTTTGTAGCTAGTGGCAAAAGAAGAAGCGAGCTGATCTCTACTGGTAAAATCGCTCGCCCTTCCCTAAAACGTTATCGAGAACAACTTCTTAATTTCTACATAACCATGTTCGCCGTTTCTACATTTATAAGCTATGCCATGTTTGCTTTCACTGCCCAGCCGGTCGCCTTTGGAGGTACTTTAAGAAATATTCTTATCCAAAATTATCCTGACGTTTTAGACCGCAAGTGGATGATGCTTACTGTTGCCCCCATCATCTTTGGTATCATGCGCTACGGACAACTCATTTTCAACGCTCAAGAGGGGGAGCGTCCTGAAAAAATAGTCACCACTGATATCCCTATGATTTTTTCCATCCTGGTTTGGGGAGTAGCGACTGTTATGATTATTTATGTTTTCTAGGTCAAAAACTTCAAAGACCCCCCTCTCTTTTTTTCTAAGCTTTCTTTTGATATCCGTCCTGGTTTTCACTCGCTTCTATCACCTTGATTGGGGGGAAGGGCATTTCTTTCATCCTGACGAAAACAACATGGCCAGAGCCATAAGTGGCCTAAGTTTCCAAAACCTCAATCCCCGTTTTTTTGCTTATGGGCAATTTCCCTTATATCTTTCTTTTTTTACCGGCCAATTACTAAACTTTTTTTCCGGCAGAATGGGGGATCCGCTTTCTTTTTCTTCTTCTGTTTACCTTCTTCGTTTCTGGTCAGCCACATTTTCTATTTTCACCGCCCTTTTAATTCAGTTTGTTTATAAAACGCTCTTCCCCAAATCTCGTTCCCGCCTTCCTTTGCTTCTCGCTATTTTTACTCCCGGTCTGATTCAAATCGGCTATTTCGGCACCACCGAATCCCTTCTCTGTTTTCTTTTTCTTCTCAACATTTATCTCTCCTTGCGTTTGATAAAAAAAGGTCGGCTTTCTATTGGGTTAATTCTTGCCGGCACACTGGTTACCGGTTTGGGTTTGGCCACCAAGCTCAGCGCCATTTTTTTTGCCGGACCAATCCTCCTTGCCCTGTTTTTTCACCTTCTTTCTTCTAAAAAGAAAAACAAAATTCTTTTAGTTTCTCTTTTCTATCTTTTCCTCTCTTTGTTTTTGGGCACTATCCTGTCTCCTTATAACTATCTATCAAAAAAGGATTTTCAAAATACCATGAAATACGAAATCGGAGTAGCTCAAGGCACTCCTCGAGTTTTCTATACCCATCAATTCGAAGATACTCAACCATACCTCTACCAATTTCAAAAAATATATCCCTACGCCATCGGCCTTCCTCTCCTGATTTTCTCTCTTTTCTCCCTCCCTCTTCTTTTAAAAACAAAAAAACCCCTTCCTCTTAAAAAATGGCTTCTTCTTTTCGTTCCCGTCCTCGTCTATTTTATTTATAACGCCCAGCTTTACACCAAATGGACTCGTTTTATGGCTCCGACATTTTTTATCTTTCCTTTTCTCTCTGCTTATTTCATCGATCGCATTTCTCAAAAGAAGCTTCCTCAATCATTGCTCATCTTTTTTACCATTATTTCCATTATTCCCGGTTTCATGTTTTTAGACGTTCGTTTTTCAAAAGACACTCGAGTTCAAGCCACTAATTGGATGCAAAAAAATATTCCTGCCGATTCCAAAGTCCTTTCTGAAGCCGGCAATGTGGTTAATCTTCCTTTGGACCCGGTTTCTTTTTCGATAAACAATTTCCACTTTTATGATCTCAACCAAAAAACAAATTCAGCTTCGCTCCTGGCTTCCGCTCTGGAAGAAGCGGATTATATTCTTATCCCTTCTCGTCGAATTTTTGCCAATCATTATTCACCTGAATTTCCGGTCATCGAAAAATATTATCAAAAACTTTTTTCAGATAACCTGGGTTTTGTACATCTAAAAACCTTTTCCGCCTTCCCCCGTCTTTCTTTGAGGGAATTTCCACTTCTTGTTTTGCCTGACGAGTATGCCGAAGAAACCTGGTCCGTCTTTGACCATCCGGTTGTTAGGATCTACAAAAAAACTGATTTTAAAACTAAAATCGAATATCAACAATTACTCACCATCCCGGAATGACAAAAATTCTTAAACAACGGAACAAGCTTCTTCTCCTGTTCATTCTTCTGCTCGCTTTTTTCCTGCGCACCTACCATCTCAACTGGGACGATGGCCATCATCTCCATCCCGACGAAAGAATGATCACCATGGTTGCCGAGAAAATCCAATTACCAAACATGTCATTGGCTACTACTTTTGCTCAAAAAACAAAACTTCTTTTTTCACCTGATTCACCACTCAACCCAAAATTCTTTGCCTATGGTTCCTTTCCTATTTATCTTCTTCGCTTAGCCTCTCACCTCCTTTCCTTTCAATTTCCTGTTCTTGGTACTTATGCCCAGATGAACCTAGTTGGCCGGGCCCTCTCTGCCCTTTTCGATACCTTTTCGGTTTTTCTCATCTACAAAATCACTCTTTCTGTTTTTAAAAAGTCTTCCACCGCACTTCTTTCCGGTCTTTTCTACGCCCTTGCCTTTTTCCCCATTCAACTTTCCCATTTTTATGCTGTAGACACCGTCCTTAACTTCTTCATTCTTTTTACCCTTCACCGAACCATTCTTCTTTATGAAAAACCCAATTTTAAAAACGCCCTTCTTCTGGGTCTTGGTTTTGGTTTAAGTCTGGCTACCAAAATAAGCGCGACTCTTCTGCTTGTCTCTTTAGGAACCGGCTTAACTATTGGTTTTTTGCTTTCTCTAAAAAAACAAATCTTTGGTCTCGAAATTAGCTTTTTCAAAAA
Organism: Candidatus Shapirobacteria bacterium; assembly: GCA_030667285.1. GTDB lineage: Bacteria > Patescibacteriota > Microgenomatia > UBA12405 > JAUWLS01 > JAUWLS01. Next base: position 5,749 of record DAOUWE010000020.1, read on the forward strand.
ACTCCAGACATACGCTCAAAAAACACTATCTCCGCGTTATTGGACCCTCTCTCGCCTAAAAAAACTGCGTCAAATTATCTTTTTTGGACTTCTAATTTCCATCCTCACCGTTTTGACATTTCTCATTTTTGAACCCTTTGCTTTCATTGATTTTCCTACCTTTTGGCGCCAGACAAATGAACAAAGAGCTATGACCAAAGATGCCTTTGTTTTTCCTTACACTCTCCAGTATGTCAACACCACTTCCTATTTTTATCAAATCAAAAATATCCTTCTCTGGGGAATGGGCCCTATTCTTTCTCTTTTTGCTTTCTTTGGCCTCGCTTTCACTGCGTTTAAACTTCTCAAAGGCCTTCTTGATCCCGGCAACGAAGAATCAGAAGGCAAACAACTCATTCTCTTTTCTTTTTTCTTGTCATATTTCGCTGTCACCGGAACCTTCGCCGTTAAGTTTATGCGTTATTGTTTACCTCTTTATCCACTGCTTTGCATCTCCGCCGCTCATTTCCTTCAATTTCTTTACCAAAAATATCAACCTCCAAAACCATTAATTATCATTCCTCTCTTTCTTCACCTTGCCTGGCTGTCGGCCTTTATGTCTATCTATAGCTCTCCCAACACTCGGATTCAAGCCACCGACTGGATCAAAAAAAACATTCCATCAGGATCAATTATACTTCGAGAGCACTGGGATGATGGCCTTCCTCTTGGTTATCATCGTGAGTATCAGTTAATAGATCTGCCTCTCTATGACTCGGACAATAATCCTCAAAAATGGACCCACATCAACTCTCTTCTTGATAGAGGAGACTATATTATCCTTGCCAGCAACCGCCTCTACACTCCTTTGATCAAACTCGCCGATTGTCAAGACTTACCCCCCCATCGTTGTTATCCCAAAACCGCCCAATACTATCAGGACTTGTTCTCCGGACGCTTGGGTTATCAAAAAGTAGCCGAATTTACTTCTTATCCCCGTCTTTTTGGTCTTGACCTAAATGACCAATCCGCTGACGAATCTTTCACCGTCTACGACCATCCCAAGGTTACAATCTTTCAAAAATACTCGAAATAAATCAAAATGTTATTATCATCTCATGTCCAGTGTCGTTTTCATCCAAAAAACATCCCCCAAAACTGTTCTTAAAGACTATTCTTCCTTGCTGAAAAACTTTCCCAAACCAAAAAACACCCCCACCATTATCAAGCTCAATCTCTCCTGGACCAAGTTTTATCCAGCAGTCTCCACTCCGCCTTGGAATTTTGAAGCCATCCTTCTCTGGCTCACTCGTTCCGGAGTTAAGCCCGCAAACATTATTCCTGTTGAAAACAAAACCGTTGTCACCAGGGTTAAAGAAGGCGCTCAAAATCACGCTTGGGACAAAGTGGCCAAGAAATATGATGTCAAAATCCACTATCTCACCGAAGAAAAATATATCAAATACCGCCCTCGGGCCAAGATGCTGATTTTAGACAAAATTTTTCCGGATGGAATTTTGCTCCCCAAAATCATTATGGACAAACCTCTAGTTACTCTTTGCACTCTCAAATCTCATGTTTTCACTACCACCACCGGTGCTATCAAGAATTACTTTGGCATGCTCAACACTAACCGCCATCACTGCCATCGTTATATCCACGAAGCCATTATCGATCTATTGCAAATCCAAAAAGAACTCCATCCTCGGATCACAGCCGTCATGGATGGTTCTGTCGCCGGTTTTGGTCCCGGTCCCAGAGCCATGAGTTGGAAAAAAGCCAATCTTCTCTTGGCCGGTTCTGATGAAGTAGCCCTTGATTCCACTGCCGCCAAAATCATGGGTTTCAACCCTCAAGAGATTAAATTTCTGACTCTCGGACAAAAACTCAAACTAGGAACTGCCGACACCTCTAAAATAAATATCAAAGGTATCAAAAAACTTCCCAACCTCAGAGTCGGTTTCAAAAAAAACACTCTCGCTTCCAAGGGACAAAAACTGATCTACAATCATCTCCCCGAATGGTTTGAAAAAGCCCTTCTTCAAAGCTTCATCACTCCTTGGTCTTATTTGGCCTCCAATCTTTATCATGATGTTTATTGGTACAATATCATTGGTCAAAAAAGAAAAGAAAAATACCTAAGAACCGGCTGGGGTCATCTTTTCAAAAAATACCATGAACAAAAATAACCCCCTTTCTAAATTTCTTTTTTGGCAACCTTCCGCTAATTTTTTTCAAATCATTTCTCGTCTTCAACATGGCTCCCTTCTTCTTCTTTTTCTAAATTATTCGCCCTGGTTAGTAGTTCTCTGGGCCACTTTTTCACTCACCTTAACCAAAGGAGATCTTATTTTTCAGATTTTTCTGGCCATGGTTTTAAGCGAAGTTCTCGAAAAAATAATAAAACTTAAAAACTTTTGGTCTCGACCGATGCAGAAAAGAGGAGATAAATTACCCAAGGGCTTTATTCAAAGTTGGTATAAAA
>DAOUWE010000051.1 GCA_030667285.1 Candidatus Shapirobacteria bacterium
AAAAATTCAAAAAAACCGGCAATTATTGGGAAGTAGAAGTCGCCAAGCTCAAAAATACAATCTCTAATTCTGAAAATGTAAAAATTGCCTCAAATCACCTGATCAAACAACTCAAAAAAGCTTACTCGCTCGGCAAGCACATTGAATTTCTAAGCATGATGCGTTTGGGAGAAGAGGCCAATCCCTCTCAGTTGGCCGATCAAGTCGCTCACATTTTGGACACCGGTATTCGGGAAAAACAAAACCTCTTAGAAATTCTTGACCTTGAAGAAAGAATAAAAGAAGTGTCCAGATATCTTGTTCAAGAAATTAAAATTATTAATATTGAAAAATCTATAGAAAGCAAAACTCAGGCCAAATTTGATAAAGGAATGAGAAGAGCAGTTCTGCAAAGTCGCAAAAGAGAAATCGAAAAAGAATTAAAAAAACTTGGCGTTGGTACCAAAGAAAGCACCGAAATTGAAAGATTAAAAAAGAAAATAAAAACCGCCAAGCTAAACGCTAAAGCTCGCAAAAAAGCCAAACACGAACTAAAACGACTCTCTCAAATGCCCCCCATGGCTCCGGAAGCCAGCTATATTCGCACTTATCTGGAATGGCTCTCTGACCTTCCCTGGTCAAAACTAAGCCCCAACAGCACTTCTATTAATCAGGCCACCAAAGTTCTAGACCAAGATCATCACGGCCTTGAGGATGCCAAAGAAAGGATTACTGAATATCTGGCCGTAATGAAGCTCAAAAAAAAGAAAAAAGAAAGATCCCACAATACCAACATTCTTTGTTTTATCGGCCCTCCGGGTGTAGGAAAAACCTCTATTGGAAAATCTATTGCCAAGGCCTTAGGTAGAAAATTTGTTCGAGTTTCTTTGGGAGGAATCAGAGACGAAGCTGAAATCCGCGGTCATCGTCGTACCTATGTTGGCGCCATGCCGGGTCGTATCGTTCAGGGGGTTAAAAATGCAGGCACCAGAAATCCAGTCTTCATGCTTGATGAAATCGATAAAATTGGAAATGATTTTCGCGGCGATCCGTCTTCTGCACTTCTGGAAGCCCTGGATCCGGAACAAAATTCCGGATTTTCTGATCATTATCTTGAAGTTCCCTTTGATCTTTCTAAAGTTTTTTTCATTGTTACTGGAAATGTTCTCGGCTCCATCCCTTCTGCTTTAAGAGATCGTTTGGAAATCATAAGATTCTCCGGATACACTCAGGACGAGAAATATCATATTGCCGTCAAACACCTACTCAAGAAACAACTAAAGGCTAATGGTTTAAGTGTTGGCAACCTAACAGTAGACAAGGAGGCTATTAAGCAAATTGTTGGTCGCTATACTCGCGAAGCCGGTGTCCGGGAATTAGAGAGAGTTATTGCCCAAATAGCGAGGAAAATCGCCAAAAAAATAGTTACTACCAAAACCAAAAAGCACAAAGTAAATAATAAAAACCTATCCAAACTTCTTGGTCCTGCCAAATTCTCTTCACCCATAAAGGGCAAAAAAAATGAAATCGGTACTGCCACCGGTCTTGCCTGGACTCAGGCCGGAGGAGACATTCTTTTTGTAGAAGTAGCTCTCATGCCCGGAAAGGGACAGCTTTTTTTGACAGGGAAACTAGGCTCAGTTATGAAAGAATCCTGTCGGGCCGCCATTTCCTATGTGCGCAGTCACTGGAAAGATCTTGGTTTAAAAAACAAAGATTTTAATAAAAAAATGGACATTCATATTCATGTTCCTGAAGGGTCTGTTCCCAAAGACGGTCCTTCTGCCGGTACGGCCATCACTACCGCCCTGGTTTCCGCTCTGACAGGAAGAAAGGTCAAACGCGATGTCGGTATGACCGGCGAAGTCACTCTTAGAGGTCACGTTCTGGAAATCGGAGGACTAAAAGAAAAAGCCATTGCCGCCCATCGAGCCGGTTTAAAAACCATCGTCGTTCCTAAAGAAAATAAAAAAAGCCTGGTCAAAATTCCCAAAGAAGTCAAAAAAGACATCGATTTTATTTTCGCTGAAAAAATAGACCAAGTCCTAGACGTCGCCCTCGTCTAATATTGCTAGGTTTTTATTCCCAATTCTTTCAGTTGTTTCTTCGCCACCTTTGTCGGCGCATCCATCACTGAAGTTTTTCCGGAAGTTAAATGAGGAAAGGCAATTACTTCCCTCAGATTCGGTTCTCCCAGGATTACCATCAGTAATCTGTCTAGTCCCGGTGCAATTCCGCCGTGTGGCGGAACACCATAAGTAAAAGCTTCCAAAAGATGCTCGAACTCTTCTTTTTGTTTTTTGGAAAAACCAATCAATTCAAAAATCTTTTTTTGTATTTCAGCCTGATGAATTCTGATACTTCCCCCTCCCACTTCAAAACCATTCAGCACCAAGTCATACTGCGACCCTCTTACTTTTGTCGGATCTTTCGAGAGTAGGGGAATATCGTCGGGGTGAGGCGCGGTGAACATATGATGAGACGGTGCGAACTTGGCCTCTCCAGAACCGTGAAAGAATTCCTCCTCTGACTGTTTCACAAAAAGCGGAAAATCAAAAACCCAACCAAAAGCCAGCTCGTTTTTATCTTTTTTGTTCTTCCTCAAGTCCGGCTTGTCTGTTCCATATTTCTCCATAGCTTCTCCGTAAGTGAGTCGTGGCCAAGGAATTTTGCTGATCTTTTTATCCGGAAATAACTCTTTCACCATTTCTGTAAACATTTTCTCAGTTAATTCCAAAACATCTTCTTGGCTAACAAAACTCATCTCAATATCAAGCTGTGTAAATTCCCCATAAGCCCGATCTGCCCTAGCATCTTCATCTCTAAAACATCTGGCCAATTGAAAATATTTTTCTACTCCCGCTACCATTAATAGTTGCTTGTACTGCTGAGGACTTTGGGGTAAGGCATAAAACTTACCCGGCTGTAAACGGGCCGGAACCAAAAAATCTCTGGCTCCTTCTGGGGTAGTTTTGGTCAGTATCGGGGTCTCGACCTCTATAAAATCCCGTTCCATGAGCCAATTTCTTAAGAACTGACCGACTTCCGACCTAAGCCTAATGTTCTTACTCATTCTTTCCCTTCTTAAGTCCAAATATCTATACTTTGTTCTTTGTTTTTCTCCAATATCATATCCATCACCGTCGATTGGAATCGGTAGATCAACAGATTTACTCAATACTTCATATTTCTCCACTTCCAGCTCTATTTTCCCGGTCTCCACTTTCGGATTAATCAACTTTTCCGGCCTTTCTTTTACTAGTCCTGTAATTTCCACCACATCTTCACTTCTTAACTCTCCTAATTTACCTACTCCGACTACTTGTAGTTTTCCGGTTCGATCTCTAAGATCAACAAAAGTTACTTTTCCATGATCTCTCTTGCTGTCCACCCATCCGCAAAGTCTAACTTTTTTACCCACCATCTTTACTGCTTCTGAAACAAGAGTTCTTTTCATATTCTGATTCTATCACGCTTTCAGCCTTAGGAATGATATAATTTTTAAATCCGTGAATATTCTAGACAAAAAATATAAATCAACTGACTACGAAGCCAAAATCTACAAGCTTTGGGAAGACTCAGGTGCTTTCACCCCCAAAATCGACAAAAAGAAAAAACCATACTGCATCATCATGCCTCCTCCCAACGCCAACGGCTTTCTTCACATCGGCCACGCCATGTTCGTCACTCTCGAGGATGTCATGATCCGTTATCAACGCATGCTGGGCAAAGTCGTTCTCTGGTTGCCCGGAGCTGATCATGCCGGCATCCTTACCCAGGTCGTTTTTGAAAGAGAATTAGCCAAAAAAGGAAAAACTCGCCACGATCTAGGCCGGGAAAAATTTTTCAAAGAATGTCTTAGTTTTACTCAAAATAATAAAAAAAACATTTATCAACAATTCAAATCTCTTGGTGCTTCCTGTGATTGGACCAGGGAAAAATTCACCCTCGATCCGGACGTAACCAAAATCACATATCAAACCTTTTTTGAACTGGAAAAAGAAGGTCTTGTTTATCGCGATCATCGTCCGGTTTCTTGGTGTCCTCGTTGTGCCACGGCTCTTTCTGATCTGGAAGTTGTTTATGAAGAAAAAAAATCCAAATTATGGTATTTAAAATATCCTCTCAAAAACAGCAAAAAATACTTAACAGTGGCCACTACCAGACCGGAAACCATGCTAGGAGATACTGCCGTGGCCGTTTCTCTCAAAGACAAGCGCTATAAAAACATGGTCGGTAAAAAATTAATCCTGCCTATCACAGAAAGAGAAATTCCCATTATTGCTGATGAGATGGTTGATCCGGAATTTGGTACCGGAG
>DAOUWE010000015.1 GCA_030667285.1 Candidatus Shapirobacteria bacterium
AGGGAAAATGGCGACCTGGACCGAATCCACCACCAAAGCCGAAACGACGACCAAGGCGTGGGGGAGGATTTCCTCCTCTACGTCCGGTAAAAGGTCCTTGACCCAAAGGGCCGGTTTTATCTCCTGCGGGCATTTTTACCTCCTGTTTTAGGTTTAATTGATAATTTTTGTAAGCTAGGTCTTGATCTTTGATTAAGACGACGACCGAGGCGTGGGGGAGGGTTTCCTCCTCTACGTCCAGTAAAAGGTCCTTGACCTGAAGGACCGGTTTTATCTCCTGCGGGCATTTTTACCTCCTGTTTTAAAAATTAAATTTTATATATTTTACCCACTGGTAATGAATATATATTCATATAATAAGCTTGTAAAAGAGATTTGTCAAGGGGTGAAAATTAGATATGTTTGAGGAGGTCGGAGAGTTTCTTTATCGAAGGAATGGTAATATCCGGAGGTGGTGGGCCATGACGGTTGCTTTCGAAATAAACAACATTCATACCCAAATCCAAAGCAGGAGTGAGATCGTGCTCGTAATGATCCCCTATTACCAAGGCGTCTTGAGGCTGAAGATGAAAGTAATTTAAGGTATATCGATAAGGATCAGGGCTGGGTTTGTCCTGAGAGAAAAATCCGGTAGGAAGGAGAAGATCAATAAAAGGCAAGAGTTTGGCGGTTTTGAGTTTTAAGAATTTGTTATGAAAGCCACCGGAACTGACGATGGCGATTTTTATTTTCTTTTTTTTGAGAGTTTTTAGTAAATCTTTTGCTCCGGGAGAGGATTTTATGACTTGGGGGAGAAAATCGAACCACCAACTCAGAAGGTCGTGAGTCTCTTCAGGAGTCAATTTCAGTTCGTGAGCGGCGCGGGACCAAACGTAGTAGCCGACTCCATCTACCCGAAGGGATTTAGGCTCTTGACGAGCTTGGATCATGTATTTTTTGTGGAGTTTAAGCAATTTTCCAGGTGGAAGGCCGAGTTTTTTTTGGGCGCGTTGGTCAATGAGTTTAAGTATCCGGGGCCAAGAGCCGATGTTGTCAATAAGGGTGTCATCCAGATCAAAAATGACAAGTTTTTTAGTCATTGAGGAAAGTATATAATGAAAATCATGAATGTATACGAGATAGTGGTTATTGGCTCAGGACCGGCGGGGTGGACGGCGGGGATTTATGGAGTGCGAGCGGGCCTGGGGGTCTTGGTGATTGAGGGAGATCAGCCCGGAGGACAGTTAACAATCACGACTAAAGTGGATAATTATCCCGGATTTCCTGACGGAGTAAATGGGGCGGAATTAATGGAAAAAATGAAGAAACAGGCGGTGAATTTGGGAGTGGAAGTTAAGAGAGGAGTGGTGAAAGGAATTGGATTGGAGACCTCTTTTTTGGTGAAACTGAATTCAAGAGAAAAAATAGAGGCAAGGTCGGTGATAGTGGCGACAGGGGCAAGAGCGAGGTGGCTGGAAATCCCCGGAGAAAAAGAACTGATGGGAAAGGGAGTGTCGGGATGCGCAACCTGTGATGGAATGTTTTTTAAAGACGGAGAAGTGGCGGTAATAGGAGGAGGAAACAGCGCAGTGGAAGAAGCCTTATTTTTGGCTAAATTTGCGAAGAAAGTTTATGTAGTTCACAGAAGAGATGAGTTGAGGGCAAACAAGACAGAACAAAAAAGGCTTTTCGACAATTCAAAAATAGAAATGGTGTGGAACAGTAAAGTAAAAGAGTTTCTAGGAAAAGAAAACTTGGAAGGGTTGAGGTTGATGGACAAGGAAGGAGAAAAGATTTTGAAAGTAGAAGGCGCGTTTGTGGCTATAGGGAGGGATCCGGCGACAGAGTTTTTGAAAGGAGTGGTTGAGTTAATGGAGAGCGGACATGTAAAAACAGGATTTTTGGAAACAGAGACAATGACCAGCGTAGAAGGAATATTTGCGGCGGGAGATTGCGTGGATAAAACATTTCGACAGGCGATAGTGGCGGCAGGGGCAGGATGTAAGGCAGGGATGGAGGTAGAAAAATGGCTGACAAATAGAGGTGAATGATAGAATCAGGAAATGAAGATAGGGCTGGTTCATGATTATCTAAGAGAGTTCGGAGGAGCTGAAAGAGTTTTGCGTGTTCTTTCGGATATGTATCCCGAAGCACCGATTTATACAGCGTTTTCGGTGAAAAACTCTAGGGCAGAGAAAGAATTTAAAGACAGAAAGATTAAAGAGAGTTGGTTAGCGCCTTTGTTGAAATTCGGGAAACTGTATAGTCCCTTGAGATTTTTGGCACCGGTGGTCTGGAAGAGCATGGATTTGTCTTCGTTTGACGTGGTAATAACGTCAGCCAGCTGGTATATAACGCGAGGTTTTAAGGTTGGAAAAAATACAAAGGTGATTTGCTATTGTCATACTCCCCCGCGATATTTGTATGGGTATAAGACTTCGGTGGAGTGGCGGAAATACTGGCCGGTTAGAGTGTACGCAGTGATAGTCAATCATTTTCTAAGAATTTATGATTTTTGGTCGGCAGGAACAGTGGACAAATGGCTGGTTAATTCAAAAAACGTGGCCGGAAGAGTGAGAAAGTTTTACAAAAAAGAATCGGAGGTGGTTTATCCACCGGTGGAAGTGGAAGGAATAATAAAAGCGAGTAAGGGAGTAATCAAAAAAAATTACTTTTTGATTGTGTCGAGATTAGTGGGAGCGAAGGGGCTGGAAGAAGCGGTAAAAGCGGCGAATAAACTGGGTTTTGAATTACGAATAGTGGGAGAAGCGGCCGGGTTTTCGGGAGTGGAAGAAAAAATCAAAAAACCGGGCGGAAAAAACGTAAAACTTCTGGGGAGAGTAAGTGATGAAAAACTATACGAACTGTACGCAGAAGCGAAAGGATTCATAGCTTTGGCTCAAGAAGAAGATTTTGGAATGGCAGTGGTGGAAGCGATGGCATCCGGAACGGCAGTAATTGCGTTTAAAGGAGGGGGTTTCAGAGAGTCAGTGGTTGATGGAAAAACAGGGGTGTTTATAGAGGCAGTGGATGAGGAGACGATAGGAAAGGCGCTGAAGAGGTTTTCGAAGATTAAGTGGAAGAAGGAGGAAATTCAGAAATGGGCGAGGGGGTTTTCAAGGGAGGAGTTTGAGAGGAGAATGAGAAAAGTTGTGAAGGGTTAAAAAGAGAGGGTTGAGAGGAAGGGGTTTTGTTTTTTAAGAGTAAGGTTTTAGGAGCAAGGTCTTTTTCAACACGGGAAACAAGGGAGCGAAAGTTTAATTTTTGAAAAGTGGTTTTAAAGTTTTCCAGTTTTTTTTCTTTCCAGCGTGTTTTTTTAAGGGAAAACTTGAGAGGAACAGTGTCTATAATTTGGGCCAATTTTTGTGAAAGATAGGCGTCTTCTTTGCTTTTTTCTATTTTTTCTCTTAGATTCGGCTTAAGTTTGTCGAGGTTTTTGTAGATATTGTCTAGTGTTCGAAACTCAGCCAGAAGAGTTGTGGCAGTTTTGGGACCAACACCGACAATGCCGGGATAGTTATCAGAAGGGTCCCCCATCAAGGCCTTGAGATCAACGACTTGAGCAGGATTGACACTTAATTTTTCTTTAACTTCTTTGGGTCCAAAAACTTGAGTGACAGAAAAACCACGAACAGGCATGAAGAGTCTTACCTTGGAAGTGACCAATTGCATGAGATCTTTATCGCCGGTAATGATGGTGACTTTTTTAGATTTCCGGGGTGAGGTTTTAGGAGTTAAAGAAAGAAATTTTTTGGATAGGGTGGCTAAAAGATCATCTGCTTCGTAACCTTTTTTCATAAAGGTGGCTATTTTCAGGTTTTTTAAAAGATCGTGAGTGAGAGGAATTTGAGAAATAAGATCCGGGTCGGTGGGCTTTCGATTGGCACGATAAGCAATGTAAAGATCGTTTCTAAAATTGGGTCCCGGAGGATCCATGCAAACAGCTAAATAATCCGGTTTTAGTTCTCTGATGCTTTTTAAAAGCATGGTGGAAAAACCGTAGACAGCATTGACCTGGCCCAAGCCCGGAGTTTTTAATTTAGGGAGGGCGTGATAGGCACGATGAAGGATGGCATGGCCGTCTATAAGAAGAAGGTGATTCACAGGGTTTATTTTATCATTTGATTGACTGGGGGTGGTGAGCTAGTGGCCCATTGTGTAAGATTAGTGCAGGTATGGAACAACATCCTATTCCACAACAAATTTCGTCCTACGAGTTCAAACTGGTGGGAGACATGACATTGAAGCAGTTTGGAAAATTGGCAGTGGGAATAGTGCTGGGCCTTATTCTTTTTTCGTCGAGCTTGCCGTTCCTTATTAAGTGGTTCTTGATAATTTTGTGTGTTGGAGGCGGAGCGGCGTCGGCTTTTGTTCCCTATCAAGACAGGCCTTTAGAAATGTGGTTTTCGTATTTGATAAAAAGAATTTATTCACCAACGATTTATCTTTACCAAAAAAAAAGCGATCCGAATTGGCTGGATCTGAACGAGCAATTTAAAGGGGGAAAGAAAAAGAAAGAGAAGGTGGAGATGAAGGAAAAAGGCAAAGTGAGTGAGTTTATTTCTTCTTTGCCTGAAGAAGACGTAGACACAGGGCTGGGAAAAATTAGGATCGACAAAAGAAAGGCAGGGGTGGATGAAAAAGAAAAGCTAAGGAGAAAATACGAGAGCGGAGCGGAAAAACTCCAAGTGATAGAAACGAAGACAGAGGAAGATAAGGGAGCGAAAGAAGTCCCGCAGAGCGGGATCCCCGGTGATCATGATTCAAGCGGGCGGGAAAAGACAGGGTTGGATTTGCAAAGAAAAATAAGCCAAGCAACAGCAGATGTACAACATTCTCAGATTCCAATGCCAAAAACACCGAATATACCAAATATTATAGTAGGAATGGTTTTTGACGAGGAAGGAAAAATTGTGGAAAGTGCGATAGTGGAAATTCAAGATCTTAAAGGGAACCCGATGAGAGCTTTACGGACGAATGCTTTGGGACAATTTCAAACAGCATCGCCATTAAGGAGCGAGGGATATGTAGTAATTACAGAAAAGGAAGGCATTAGCTTTGATATACTTAAAATTAAGCTGACCGGTGAAATAGTACAACCGATAAGAATAAAAGCAAGGTCAGCAAAGATATTAAATTAGAAATCTGCCCATGAGCAATGATGTCCAGATAGCAATAAAAGGTAGTACGCAAGAGCACTTATCTCTTGAAGACGTTAGGGACGGAATAGTGATCCTTAAGGATGGATCTTGTGCAGCGGTGATGGGACTCTCTTCAGTGAATTTTGATCTGTTGTCCGAAAGAGAGCAGGCGGCTTTGATTTATGCGTATGGAGGAATATTGAACTCTTTGACTTTTCCGATACAAATAATGATCCGATCTAATATTAAAGATGTTTCTGAATATGTGAAAAGCTTGATGGAAAAAGAAAGAGAGCAAACGAATGAGTTGTTGCAAGAAAGAATTAGATCTTATAGGAATTTTGTGGAAGAGGTGGTTAAAAAAAATAATGTTTTGACCAAGAGTTTTTACGTGGTGGTGCCTTTTTTGTCTTTAGAACTGGGGATAAAGACGGCGGCACAAACGATGCCGTTAGGAAATAAAAAAAGGGGGGCGCAGAAACTCCCCTATTCCAAGGACTATATTTTGGAAAAAGCAAAGGCAGTCTTGGATTCAAAGATAGATCACATAATTAGAGCTTTCGGAAGACTTGGTTTGCAAGTTAAACAGCTAGAGAATAAAGAACTGATACAGCTTTTTTACGAGATTTACAATGAAGATGTAACTAGTTCCCAAAAAATTGAGACGACTAATTACACGGCAGTGACTGTGGAAAGCGTGGGGGTTGAGAAGGAAAAAGGGGTAGTGGGAAAGCCGACATCGGTGGAACCCCAGGCCAAATCCGGGACGACGAATGAGGAGGCGGTAAAGTGAATCTTTTTAAGAAGAAAAAAAAGAAACCTGTTGCAGAAAAAGGGAAAGTTCCGCGGAGCGGAATCTCCGATCCGCAGACAGGATCTTTGATAAGCAGTCGTGTCCCGCAGGCCGAGATCCCTGGGGGGAGCAAGGTCCCTGGAGGGAGCGGGAAAAAGGCTTTTACGGAAGGATTGGTATCAATTAAAGACGTCATTGCTCCTTCAGCGATAGAAGTTGATTTTAATCATTTGCGAATCAACAATCGATATTATCGTACTTTGTTTGTTGCCGGTTATCCAAGATTTGTATCAATGAATTGGTTGTCGACTTTGATTAATTTCGACCATTCTCTAAACGTGGCAATGTATGTTTATCCGACGGACGGAAAAGAAATTTTGGACGATTTAAGGAGAAAGATTGCGGAAATGGAGGCAGAACTATCTACCGATTTACAGAGAGGGAAGGTTATTAATCCGTCAACCAAGGCCAAGCTAGAAGACGCTCTGTCATTGCAAGAGGATTTGGTTAAAGGTGAGGAAAGATTTTTTCAGTTCGGCTTGTATGTAACGGTATCAGCAGAGACCAAGGAAGAGCTGGATCAAGTAACCAAGGCTTTGGAATCATCTCTGGGAGCGTTGTTGATCATCACTAAAAAAGCGAGTTTGCAAATGGAAGAAGGGTTCAAAAGCACTTTGCCAATATGTAATGACTTGCTTAATGTGGCAAGGAATATGGACACGACATCTCTAGCGACAACTTTTCCTTTTGTTTCCTCTGATCTTTCAGACGATAAAGGAATAATGTACGGAATCAATGAGCACAATGGAAGCCTGGTGATTTTTGATCGGTTCGAGATGGAAAATTACAATTCAGTAATTTTTGCCACATCCGGAGCCGGAAAATCTTACTTGGTAAAACTGGAGGCGTTAAGGTCATTGATGTTTGGGTCAGAAATATTGATAATTGACCCGGAAAATGAATACGAAACTTTATGCGAAGCAGTGGGGGGGCAATATATTTCTTTCGGATACGACGAAGAGTCGAAAATTAATCCTTTTGAATTGTCGGTTTTTCGTGAAGGAGAAGAGAATGAGTTGGCAAGAAAAATTCTTTCTTTACATGCGCTTTTCAAAATCATTATGGGAAAAATGAATCCCGAAGAAGAGGCAATATTAGACCGAGCTTTGGTGGACAGTTATAAAATGAAAGGAATTACGCCGGATCCGGAGACACAAGATAAAGAACCTCCTTTGATTGAAGACCTTTACAAGGCTTTGATAGGAAGGGAAGAAAAGACGGCGAAGAGTTTGGCGGCTAGATTGGAAAGATTTATTAAAGGGTCAATGATGGGAGTGTTCAACAGCCAATCGACCGTAGACATGAAGAATAAATTTGTAGTGTTCGGAATAAAAAACCTAGAAGAGAGCTTGAGGCCGATGGCAATGCACGTAATTCTAGATTATATCTGGAATCGAGTCAGGAAAGACATGAAAAAAAGACTTTTGATTGTGGACGAGGCTTGGTTGATGATGCGACATGAAGATTCGGCGGATTTCTTGTACGGGATTACAAAAAGGGCAAGGAAGTATTTCTTGGGAGTAACGACGGTAACTCAAGATGTAGATGATTTTTTGAACGCTGAAAAAGGAAAAGCGATAGTGACCAATTCAGCTTTGAGAATACTCCTAAAACAACATACGGCGGCGATTGATCAACTAGCTAAGATCTTTTATTTGTCCGAAGGGGAAAAGCAATTGCTTTTGTCTGCGGACATAGGAGAGGGAATCTTTTTTGCAGGACAAAACCATGTGGCAATTAGGGTGATTGCTTCGCCGGAAGAGCATGAATTGATTACTTCTAAACCGGAGGATCTTTTGAGAATTAAAGCGGAGAGAGAAGAAAAAGAGAAAGAGAAGGCTCCACAGGGGGAGGTTTCCGACAGTCGTGATTTTAGCGAAGGGAGAAAAGAAAAAACGGTCCTGGAAGGTAGGTCTGCGAACGTAGAAATAACAGAAGAAACCCCGCAGGCCGAGATTCCCAAGGGGAGCGAGGTCCCTGGGGGGAACGAGATTCCCAAGGGGAGCGAGGTTCCCCCGCAAACGGGGTCTTTGGTGACTGAGGGGAACGAGATTCCCAAGGGGAGCGAGGTCCCTCCGCAAACGGAGCCTTTGGTGACTGACGATCCCGACCCAAAGGAACAGGGAGAAAAGAAGGAGGTTGAGACAGAAGCGGCGAGTACTGATGATGAAACGGCTTTGGTTTTGGAGAAAAGAATTGCCGAGCTAGAGGAGCAGGAGGTGGAAAAAATAAAACCGGAGGAGGTTTCCCCTATTGAGCCCGTAGTGGATAGCGGGCTAGAGAAAAACAAAGATTTGTTTACAGGGACCGATTCGGTGAACCTGACGGGTCCGGCAAGTTCGAAGATTCCGAAAAGTCCAACGAGTAAAGTTATCTTCACAAAACCAGTGACAGAGATTCAGGGGTCGCAGACTGTCCCTGAAAAAACAGAAACGCCCGACGAAGGGGAAAAGGAAGAAAGTGAAGTTCCGGCGTTGATACAACCGAGTCAGGTAATTAAAAAACAAAGTCCCTCTGCGTCGAAGACTACGGAAGAACGAAGCGGGTTTGATTACTCGAAGATAGCCCAGGAGGTTTGGGGTGAAGATGAGGCAGGGAAAAAACAAGATTCGGCTACGACAGGGCAAGACGAACAAAGTTCGGCTGCGCCAAAGGCTACGACAGGACGAGGTAAGATTGGGAATTATGACGATTTGTTTTGAAACTAGGTTTTAACTCCTTTATTGGAGAACAAAGTAAGTAGGTTTGGCCCTTCGACTCTCTTTGTTCGCTCAGGACGACCTGCTATTGGAGAACAAAGTAAGTAGGTCGAATGATAGAATTAAAAATGGACGCGACAGAGGTTTTAAAGCAAACAGTAAAGCAAGTAAAAGAACAGTTACGTCCGGGAATAAATCCGAGGAGTATCGTGGGTTTGGACATCCTAGTGATGTTCGTGTTGTCGGCAGGTCAAGAGATAGTAGAGAGAGAGCAAATAGAAAAAAAACTGGCTTTGGTCAAAAGAGGAGACATTAGGGGCTTTTTGAGAGAAGTAGAAAAATTAATTTCAGAAACGGAAGAGAAGGGTTTGCAGGCGGTTGTTCCGGTAGAAA
>DAOUWE010000003.1 GCA_030667285.1 Candidatus Shapirobacteria bacterium
GGAGACAGGTGTCGTTTAAAAAACTCGATTGATTTTTCCATTGCCGGACTAAAAGCAGGAGTGTTCAAATTATGGTCTCCTCCGGGATATTGATAAAGTTCAGCCTCCTTGTTAACTGAGTCTAAAGCATTTTTTAGACACAAAGGAAGTTTATCATTCTCTGTTTTTGTTTATTTTATCCGATTACAAGTCCGTCGTAAGCGGTTTCGTAGCCGTGTTCTTCTGCGTATTTGGAAAGTTCATCGTGTGTGGGATTGCCTTCGTGAGATATGTGTGTCGCTAAGATACGAGCATTTTCTGTAAGTAGGTTTTCTTTTTTCATTCTTTTAATGTGCTCGATAAACCTATTAGCGTTTAAGTGGTCGCCACTGTCTGTATCAGGTCCATATGTATGATCCAGAATTACTATATTGAATTGCAGATTCTTTTTTTGAAAGCTTTCCCATGTTTCTTCAGAGAGAGTGTTGGTATCAGTGCCATAAAAAACAGTGAAGTCATCTTCTGTAATAGCATATAAAAGAGAGTCGACTGGTTTGTCGTGGTTTGCCGGGAAAGACGTTACTTGGTATTTTCCAACTTGGAAAGACTGGAATGGTTTTACCGGGAATATTTCGAGATTAAGACGCTTTTTGTCTTTGTCATCAAACAAGCTAGATATGTAGCCTTCATTTTTAACCATTTCAGACATTTTTTTAAGGGTTGACTCAGAACCATAAAGTTGAAGTTGGGGAATATTGACCCCCATGTATTCCGGTACCCGAGTTGAAAGATGTGATGCATCGAAATGATCAGAATGGGAATGGGTTTGCAGACAATATTTAATGTCAGCAATTGATTTATTGTGCATAAAAGAGGCGGACATGATATCCGGGCCCATATCAATTAGTAAATCATCGTTGATGATAATTGATGACCTTTTTCTAAAATCTTTACCACCCAGCCTTCTTGCCTGATTACAAAAGTCACACCGGCAAAAAACTAGAGGATAAGAAGTAGCTGCCGAGGTTCCGAGGAATGTGATTTTCATGATTCAATTATAAACTAAGGGAAATTAAGTCAAATATGAAGTGATAGGGTGCGGATTCTATTAGATTAAAGACAGTGTTTTTTCAGGTTTTTTTCAGAAAGTAGTGTTATCCTATCTTTCCGGTTTAAAATTGTTTAATTAGACCAAACAAAAATGAAAGAAAAGGGCGGAACCAAAAAATCAGTAGATAAGGGGAAAGGTACAAAAAAACCCTGGCAAAAATATCTTTTAGCGACTTTGGTAATAGTGTCTCTTTTCTTTGGATACAGATTTTATAAAATCAAAAAAGTCCAAGCTCAAAGAGCTGAACTCATGGAAAGGCAACAAGAAATTATGATTGAGGCCTGGGAAGAAAAAGGCTTGAGCGAGGAAGAAATACAGGAAAGAATAGAAAACATGAAAGAAAAGAGAGAAGAAAATCTTAATGATCCTGATCGGGTCCCCCGCGAGGGTTTTAATATGATGAGAATGGGTGGACAAATGAGAAGAATGAATGAATGATACTTATGAAAAAGATAATAAAAAAGTTCAAGAAACTAAGTCAAAAACAAAAAATCATAACGATTTTGGGAATACTTTTCTTGGTCTTTCTTGGAACGAAACTTTTGCCTCAAAAAGAAGAATCTATTTCTTATAAAACGGAAGAGGTGAAAAAAACTAGTGTCGTAAGTATTGTTTCCGAAACCGGAGAAATTCTAACTAGTGGAAAAGTTGATGTTAATTCTTCTATAAAAGGTCTTGTTCAGGAGGTTTATGTCCAAAATGGAGATCCGGTAAAAAGCGGACAGGCTCTTTTTAAGGTAGAAAGTTCTGCCAGCTTCGAAGAAAGGGCTTCTGCTTATTCTTCCTATCTTACCGCTAAATCAAGTTTGGAATCTGCCGAGACCGGGCTTCACAGTCTTCAGTCCGCTGCTTTTTCTGCTAATCAAGTACTCATCAATGACGCTGTTGCTAGAGAGCTTGATGAAACCGATCCCACTTATATTCAACAAAAGGCTGATTGGCTGGCGGCGGAAGCTAATTATATTAATCAAACCACCTCTATTAATCAAAAAAAGGCCGGGCTGAATAGTGCTTGGTTAAGTTATCAATCAGTAACCAGCGGAACAGTCAAAGCTCCGATCGGTGGTGCTGTTGCTAATTTGGCTCTTTCCCCCGGACAGGAGGTTGATATTACCGATTTGGCTTTAATGATTCAAAATGAGTCTGATTCTTGGGCGAAATTAGCTGTATCTGAGGGCGATATTGGTCAGATAGCAAGTGGTCAAAAAGCGATGATTTATCCTGATGCTCTGGATGGTTTGAAAATTGAAGGAGTGGTGGACAGAGTGGACGAAATAGGAACCGAAATTTCCGGAATTGTAACCTACAATGTTTATCTAAATTTAGGCCAAATAGAAAAAAGCACAAAACCGGGAATGACTGTTCAGATTGATATTGAAACTCAAAAAGCGGAAGATGTTTTGTCTGTTAGTAATTCCGCCATCAAAACTTATCAAGGATCAAAGGCCGTCCAGATAGTAGACGAAAAAACCGGACAACCTCTCTATCTGCCTGTCGAGGTCGGAATAACAGGTGACATCAAGACACAGATAATAAAAGGGCTGTCCGAAGGTGATGAGGTAATTGTTGGTCAATCCTCTGACACAGAAGCATCTGATGAGAGAAGTGGCATGTTTCCCATGGGTGGCAGAATAATTCACTAGAGAGTAAAAATGAGAAAAAACAAAAGAAACACTCTCATTGGTTTTGAAAAAATCAAAAAGACTTATGTCACCGGACCGGTTAAATACCAAGCCCTAAGAGGAATTGATTTCAAGATAAAAGAAGGTGAGTTTGTTGCCATTATTGGCCATTCCGGTTCCGGAAAATCAACCATTATGAATATCATGGGTGCTCTTGATTCCCCCACCTCAGGAAAATATTTTCTAAAAGGGAAAAATATTTCTCACTATAACCAAGATGAGTTGGCTGAAATTAGAAACAAAGAAATTGGTTTTGTTTTTCAGTCTTTCAATCTTTTACCTAGAACTACTGTTCTTAAAAATGTGGAGAGGCCTCTTTTGTATGCCGGCTACACAAAGGAAAAAAGGGAAAAAAGAGCCATGAAAATGCTTAAAACTGTCGGACTTGCCGATAAGGCCACTAATCTTTCTAATCATATTTCCGTAGGCCAAATTCAAAGGGTGGCCATTGCTCGGGCCCTAGTCATGAACCCTTCTATTCTTTTGGCGGACGAACCAACCGGGAATTTGGATACTAAAACGGCCCATGAGGTAATGAAGTTTCTTGTAGATTTAAACAAAAAAGGCAGTACTATAATTTTGATCACTCATGAGGATGATATTGCGGCTTTTGCCAAGAGAGTGATAAAAATCACCGATGGTTTAATAGAGAGTAGCAACTATAAGTTAAAAACGGCCCGTTTCATAAAAGAATGATTGATATTGAAGAATTGATTATATTGGCTCTGGAGCAACTTAGGTCCAACGTTGCTCGGACCGTATTAACCATGTTGGGAATTATTATTGGTATTGGATCAGTGATTACCATCATGTCTTTGGGAGATGGATCAACCCAATCCATCATCGACCAAATATCAAAGTTTGGAACTAATGTTTTAACTGTTTCTCCCGGTAAGGCCGGAAGAGGACCTGGAAGCTCAGGAGGAATCTTTGGCACTCTTGTCGAAAAAGATGCTCAGGCAGTTTCAGAGTTGGCCAATATAGAAGCCGTAAGTTCTGTTGTCAGTGGTCAAGCGACTTTGGTCAATGATGATCAATCCGTGTCTAGCTCTGTAGCCGGTGTTGAGTATGCTTATGCTCAGATACAATCATTGGAATTTTCTGAAGGTTCTTTTCTAACTGAAAGCAATATAAATTCCATGACTAGAAATGTCGTTTTGGGAGATAATTTAATTGAAGACCTGTTTGGGGAAGAGGCCTTGGTTGTTGGAAAAAAACTAAGGATTGATGGAAAAACTTTTAAAATTGTGGGGGTAATTAAAGACAGCGGTTCTGTCGTTGTTCCTCTACCTACTGCCCAGAAATTGCTTTTTGGGCAAGATCATTTAAGTAGTATTTCCATTAGAGTAATTGATATTGAGGTGATGGATAACACTCTGGCTCAGGTAGAAAATCTTCTTTTGGAAAGACATGGTATAAGTAATCCTGACGATGCTGATTTTTATCTTACGAGCCCTCAGCAAATGATTGAAACTGTGGGTAATATGACCGGAACCTTAACGGCTGCGTTATCAGGAATTGCGGCCATTTCTCTCCTGGTCGGAGGAATCGGAATTATGAATATTATGCTAGTTACGGTGACTGAAAGAACCAAAGATATTGGTCTTCTTAAAGCCATTGGTGCTAAAAGAAAGGATATTTTAGCGCAGTTTTTGATTGAATCTCTGGTTTTGACTCTGGCCGGTGGAATTATTGGGGTAATAATTGGAGGAGCTTTAACTTATTTTGCCTCGAGTGCCTTGGGTATTCCATTTATTGTTGGTCTTAAATCTATCCTTCTTGCCGTCGGAGTTTCTGTTGGAATTGGAATTCTTTTTGGTTATTATCCCGCTAAAAAAGCAGCTGAACTAAACCCCATTGATGCCTTACGCTATGAATGAAGTCTTGTTTGTAACATTATTTCGTTTTTTTTAGTAGAATAAATGTTATGAAGAAAGAAAAAAAGAATTTTCCGTACCAGGTTCATTTAATTCTTGGTCTGATTTGGATTGCTGTTGGAATAACTCTTTATTCAGGAATTGGAGCGGTAATTTGGGTAGGTGGAGGGTTGTTAATGACAGCTGTTGGCATCCTCAATAAAGAAAAGAGTTAATACAGTTCGAAGTTGTCCAAGAAGTGTTGGTAGAGTTGGTCCCCTTTTGTGTGGGTAGTATTTAGTTTTTATTGACAAGACCTTGTCTCTTTGAATATATTGAAGATATGGAATCGCAAAATAATTTACCTCCGAAAAACAATTCTCCTGCTCAGCAGAAAAATAAAAAGAAGAACTTTCTGCTTATTGTTGTTTCTGTTTTGGTGACTAGTGTATTGGTGGGCGGTGGGATATTTTTGTGGCAACAAAATAATTTTGAAAAACAAATTACTGATTTAAGGGATCAGTTGGAGAAGGTGGAAACTGATAGTGAAGCGTTGGAAAATCAAGTGAAAGACTTAGAGGAAGTTGCCAAAAATTTAGAGGAGGTTGCCTTAGAAGCAACTGCTGGAAAAGAAGATATTGAGGAGAAAACATGCAAAGGTGTTTGGAAAAACGGAATTTGCGTGAAATCTACCTGTGTTGATTCAGATGTAAACGAAAAACCGGATGATATTTATATAAAGGGAAGTGTTGTTTACACTGATGAAAACGGAGTGGAAACAGAAGTTTATGACGAATGTACAGGTTCTAAAATTCAGGTTAATGAAATGTGGTGTTACGAAAGCCCGGCTGGTAGTGGAAATTTTGTACAAGGAAAGATGGTTTATGATTGTCCAGGAGGTTGTTTGGACGGAGCTTGTATTTAAATAACAGTGGATGAATTATTGTTTTAGTTAATACAGTTCGAAGTTGTCTAGGAAATGTTCGGGAATTGCTTGTTTATTGTATTTGATTTAGGCCTTCTTTGACTCCAAACTGTATCAGTTCTTTGAAAATCGTGGGGTCTAGTGTGTAAACAATGGCAAACGAGGTGATGAAAATGATGACCGCTAGCCATTTTGTGTAACGTCCCCGGGTACGAGTAAAAAGAATTAGTGACAAAACCGCCATGACAGCGGGGCCAACTACTTTAATGTCCCCCAAGGGTACTGCGTAGCCACCGACTGTTTGTTTGGACGTACCTAAAAACTCCGTCAGGTCAAAATTTATTTTGGTGACGATTAAAAAAACCTCAGCGACAAGAACGCCCAACAGTCCCCAAGATGCCCATTTAGTTGATTTCCCTTAGGTTCGATATACCTCATAAATAACGGTTGGAAATAAAAAAATGATTGTTATTAGCGGATTTGACTGAAAGATACCGATAACAATTCCTAAAAAGGCGAGGATGGTTAAAACTATGCAAATTGATGTGGCGTGCTGATATGGTTTAGCCATTTGTTTTATTCATTATATATTAATTGGAAAAACAAACAGGATGTGGCCGAGGTTAATACAGTTCGAAGTTGTCTAGGAAGTGTTGGTAGAGTTGGTCCCCTTCTGTGTGGCCGGTATCATTTAGGCTGATAAGTAAAGTGTTTCCTTGGTGCAGAAAATAGTAATCTCGGCCGGCGTAGGCTTGTGGACTAGCGGCTCTTTCCAAGAGCATGGTCGGAATTCCTGTACCAATAGAAACTTCGGTGAGTGTTTCGCCAAAAAGATTTTCCACTTCTGTTTTTAGTTCAGCCAAGTCATTGGCTACGATGGTTAGTTTGTTGATGTTTATGCTAGGCCAGCCTTTATTGCTGATATCTCCCTGAACGCTCACCATGCCTGCTTGTGTACTTAGTTTCCAATCCGGGTTGTATTTGAAACGATATTTGTGATCATTATTGGTATAAGTGGTCCAAGTAGAAAAGGGATTCGGGGTGGGTGTTGAGGTCAGAGTTGGAACAGGAGAAGGAGCTGTTGTTGATTCGGCTTCCGGTTCAGCTTCCGGTTCAGCTTCCGGTGTAGTCTCCGATTCATTTGTTGGCTGAATTATTGGTTCAGTTGTTGGTTCCGAAGTAGGTGTTTCGGCTAGTTCTGTTTTCCAATCAGCCTGATCTGTCTGTTCTTTTGAAGATTCTTTTTGAAACAACAAGAAAAGTGAAGCGGCGGCTAGTAAAAGTATTACTAGAGATAAAAGGGCTGTTTTTTTGTCCATGATGAATTTTATCATGAGGGTTGTGTCTTGGGCGATATAAGAGATAGAGCGATTGTGATATCGAAGGGCAGGTTTTGCGAATCTTTAGTTTTGAGTTTGATGTGATTGACAATCGTTTTTAAGGATGTCATAATAATTAATATGGGTTTGAAACGTGAGGGAGTGCCAGGCGGAGGGGTAGTTGAAATTACCGGGCGAGAAGAAGGCGTAGTTGAAATTACCGAGCAAGGAAGGAAACGGGTAGAAGATCTTTATGCTAGCCTTCCTCCAGATATGGCAAGGGCTCTAAAAGAAGAAGTGGGTCAAGCTGTAAGAGAGATTTTGGCAATGTCTCCTTTAGAGCTTTATGAACAGGCCTATCGTTTAGCAACAGGCTTAGAGACCAGACAAGTAAATCCCGAAAGTTAAATTATTGGATACTGATTGTTCATGGCTTTCTAATCTTTTGTTTTGGCGGTATTTGTTTTTGGCGGAGTAAGTTTGGTTTCTGCAATTTTTCCTGGTTTTCCTTGGAACAAGTGGTTATAATAGTAGTGTTAGTTTTAAAAGTAAAAGAAAAAATGAAAAAAATAATATCCGTTTTAGCAATTGGTTTACTTTTAGTTGTTTTGCCATCTGTTGTCTGGGGACAAGACGCAGAACAGGTGCAGAAGAAAGTTAGAGATCCGACGACTCACGAGACCGAAACTACGGTTGGTTCCGAAGGAAGTCAAGTGCAGAACCAGGTTCAAACTCAAAACGCAGGCGAAGATCAGAATTTACAGGTGAGTACGCAAGAGGGTGTTTCAGAAAGTGGAGTATCCAGTTCGCAAAGCAGGAGTGCGGTGGCCAGAGAAAAAATGAGTGCCGTAGCCAGGGGAGTGGAAGAATTGCTTACCGAAAGAGAGGATGCAGATGCTAAAGGTGGCATTGGCCAACAAGTTAGAGTGATTGCCCAAGAACAAAAAGATGCTCAAGCAGAAATAGCGGGGCAAGCGGAAAAACTGGAGGCACGATCAGGTTTTGTAAAAAAATTGTTTGGTCCGGACTACAAAGCAATTAAAAGCTTGAACCAACAGATGGAGCGAAATCAGTTAAGAATTGAACAACTAGAACAACTTCAGACTGAAATTGCTAACGAAGGTGACCAAGAACAAGTTCAAGGAGTAGTACAGGCTCTTGTTGAACAAAATACGGCACTTCAGGAACAAATTCAGGCTGAGGAAGAAGTGGGCAGTCTTTTTGGATGGCTGTTTAAATTATTCGCAAACTGAGACTAGAGTAAAAGATTAGCGCTTTGAAACCAGGTTTTGGAAAAACTGTAGATTTTGAGTGAGATTTTCTTGAAAGAGAGCAGAGCGGATACAAAGAAGGTCAGCTCCAGCGTCTAAGAGAGAAGAAGCGTTTTCTTTATTGATTCCCCCATCGATAGTTATTTGGAACCCGTGCTGACCTTTGTGTTTGATTTCTTTTAATTTTTTTATTTTCTCGAAGATTTTTGGATTTAATTTTTGAGGAGCGAAGCCGGCTTTTCTACCCAGAAGCAAAATACCTTTCAGATCCGGAAAGAGCGATTGGTCTAAAAGATCGAGAGGAGTGTCTATGTCTAAAGCCAGAGCGGGTTCGAGATGATGATCAAGACAGCGATCGACAAAAGCTTTTTGATCGGGCATGTGTTCAATGTGGCCGGTGACTCGGGAAGCAGTAACAAAAGCTGATTTGCCAATCCAGGAAATAGGGTTTTTGGTCATAAGATGAATATCCCAAAGAAAAGAATGATCTTTTAGACGAGAAAGTAATTCTAAAGAAAAAGTAAAACCGGGGGTAAATTGGTTATCGGTAACATCTATTTGAACCCAGGTGACTAGATCAGTAAGACGATTTAGTTTGTCTTGGGCTTTTTGGAATTCTTTTTCGAAAACAGTAGGAATGATCACCTTAAGAGTGGTGGATATAATTTGCCAACTCTAAGAGACGGCAAGCGTAGGCGTATTCGTTATCGTACCAGGCGGCGATTTGAAGCATGTCGTCAGAAACAATTTTGGTCATTAAAGTATCAACCAAGCAAGAAGCGCTGTTTCCGATGATGTCGGAAGAGACCAGAGGTTCGTAAGAAATTTTTAGACGACCAACGAGATGTGGTTCCATGGCGGCTTCTTCCAAAATACTGTTTATTTCTTCGACTGTACTCTTTCGAACAAGTTTAAAAGTAAGATCCAGATAAGAACCACAGATAACAGGAACTCTGATGGCGGAGGCGGCAAAACGGCCAGTTACCTCCGGATAAGCGGCGGCTACTGCTCGAGCGGCACCGGTAGTGGTAGGGACGATGTTTTGAGCGGCAGAACGAGCTCTTCGGGGATCTTTGTGACTACTATCAACGATATTTTGGCCGGAAGTGTAAGCGTGAATGGTGGTAGCAATGGCTTCTTGGAAACCAATTTCCCTGTCGATGATTTTTACTAAAGGAGCGATACAGTTAGTAGTGCAGGAACCATTGCTAATAAGTTTTTGTCCGCGATATTTGTTTTCGTTGACTCCCAAGATAAGGACGGGAATAGAAGAATCTTTGGGAGGGGCGGAGATAATGACTTTTTTAGCACCGGCTTTGAGATGAGCTTCGGCTCCGCGATCGGTGAAAGCACCGGTGCACTCTAAAACGGTATCAACATGGTAGTTTTTCCAAGAAAGACGAGAAGGGTCGCGTTGGGCAAGAAGAGGAATCTGTTTGTCGCCGATTAAAATACGGCCTACCTCTTGGGATTTTCTGGGGCCGATGGCAGTGATTTTGCGAGGGAAACGACCATATACCGAATCATATTTTAAGAGATGAACCCAGGCTTCCGCATTCATGGATCCGGAGGTGTTTATGGCAACTAAATCAAGATCGTAGTTTTCCAGATAAAGAGCTCGCAGGAGAACACGACCGATACGTCCGAGGCCATTTATGGCAATGCGGGTCGGTGATTTTTTTTGTTTTGATTTGGTTTTTTTTCGGGATGGGTTTTTATTTTTGTTTGAGCGAAAATTCATTTTCGGGGCAAAATTTTAAGTTTTAATGGCGGGGAGAGTGTTGTAGGAAAGCAAATGAAGAAGTGCTCCGCCTGCGTGAGAAACGAAGCCGACTTTGTTGTTCAGATTCAGGCTACTGATCACAGCTTCGGTGTCACCACCGCCTATGAGAGTATAGGCGGGAGAGGAAGTAACAGCAAGAGCAATAGCCTTGTTTCCTTTCTGGCCGGAAGGAGACATGTAATTCCCTATCGGACCAGCCCAGATAATAGTGGAGGATTTTTCGATAATGGAAACAAAAGCCTCTCGAGAATCAGAATCAATATCTTGTTCGTCTTCTTGTAGTTTGGCTACTAAGATTTTGGGGTTAGGTGGATCAGAATAATATTTCGGTAAAAGACCAGCGACAAGAATGTTGTCTGCGAAGGACATTAGTTGGGGCAGGTAGTCTATTTTTGATTTTTTACCACCAGCAAGGATAAGAGTGAGTGGTCGAATCGGATTTTGTTTTGCTTCGGTAATGGTTTGAAATTCTTTTTGAAAATCTTTTCCGTAAAAAGTAGGAAGAAGATCTTTTAGAGCAGAAACGGAAGCATGATGACGATGAGAGTTAGCGAAAGAGTCGTTTACAAAATAAGAGGCGTGACGAGCTAAATCGGCGGCAAAGTCGGGGCTGTTTAATTCTTCTCCGGGATGAAAACGAAGGTTTTCCAGCATGACAAGATCGTTGGCAATTAGAGCCCTAGCGAGTTCGTCTTTGTCATCTGAAGAAGGAAGAAAAACTGAAGAAAAAGAATGGTTTGCTTCTTTGAAGGAATTGAGGAGAGAAAGAAGTTCGATATATATCGGACGAAGGGAGAGGTCGGGATTTGGTCTTCCACCGGGGCGACCAAGGTGGCCGATAACGATTAGTTTGCAGTTTTTGCCCAGAAGTTCAAAAAGAGTGGGTAGTGATTTTTTAAGACGAGAGTTGTCTAGAATTTGACCGGAGTCGAAAGGTAGGTCAAGATCCAAGCGTATCAAGACTGTTTTTTCATCAGGAATGGTGTTGATATCAGGCAAATTCATTGTCTTCGTGTTCCTCAATTTTTTCTAATCTTCTTAGGTTTTTTTTGTCGGCAGAAAAGGGAGTGTTTAGGAAGGCTTCAACTATTTTCTTGGCTTCGTCTTCAGTAAGAATGTCTGCCGGAAGAGAAATGACATTTATATCTTCATGTTCACGAGATTGGATAGCTCTTTTTTCATCAAAAACCAGGGCGGAGCGGATTTTTTCAGTTTTGTTAGCAATAATGTCGACTCCTACTCCGGATCCACAGATTAATATTCCCCTACCTCCATGAAGAGCGACGGCTTTGGCGGCGGGAATGGCATAGTCGGGATAATCATCATCCGGTTTATAGCTGTGAGCACCAAGGTCTTTTACCTGATGACCTTCTTTTTCAAGATGGCTTTTCAGATCTTCTTTTAGGTTGAAACCTCGATGGTCGGCGGCAAGGTAGATAATATTGGCCATTTGTTTCTTAATGATAGCAAAAAAGGGAGGTTAAGAGGAGAAGGCGGAAACTAAATCAAAGAGTTCTTTTTCGGGATCAGTGGCGGTAACAACATCAGAAGAGACAATAACGCCTTTGACACCAAGAGAAAGAGCGGTAGAAATGTCTGATTTTTGGTGAATGCCGGCGCCGGCCAGAACAGGAATGTCTTGAGCTAGATCCACCAGTTTTTTGATGATTAGTGGTTTTTCAGTGGCGACTGATTTCTTTTTATTAGCGATTAAACTTTTGGGTTCGTAAGCTAGATAGTCAGGCTTGGAATTTAGACCCCAGATTTCGGCTTGACCGAAGGATTTTACACAGAGAACGGTTTTAAAGTTTTTAATGGTTTGATTTTGTTTGATAATAGTCTTGACGGTTCCGGGAGGAAGGGGGTGCTCGGAGTGATTCAATAGAGTTCCTTTTGCTCCAAGAAAAGAGGCCTGGAGGGGAGAAACCCAACCGCTGTGACGACCTTCAAGAAAATGGTCTGTGTTTTGAAGATAAAGATCAAGAGAAGTTTCTTTGGAAAGACGGTAAAGATCAAGAGCAGAAACGGCAGGAATGATTTTGATTTTAGATTCCTGGGAAACTTTTTCGCAGATTTTGACTAAGGAAAGAGCACCATCTTTAAAGGTTTGGGGGTAGAGCTTGAAATTGATGATGATCATTTGGTCAATTTTACCAGAAAGAGGAGTTTGGTAGACTGAGGTGTGATAAATATGTTTAATCAGAGCTTGTGGGGGGATGAGTCTTTTTCAGCGATAGCGGTACAGAAAAGTTTGGGAGAAATGATGGGGGTGGTGGCAAGAGATACAGCACCTCCCGGGTATTATCTTTTTAATTGGTTGTGGACGAGGGTTTTTGGTTTCTCAGAGATTGGAATCAGAAGTATGAGTACGGTGATGATGATAATAACGGCGGTTTATGCGGGACTTTTGGTCAAAAAATTGTTTGATGATAAGTGGGGTGGGGTTTTGGCGGGGATTTTGGTTTTCTTTTCGCCTTTTTTGTTTGATTTTGCTTTTGAAGGAAGAATGTACGCCATTTTGGGAATGTTTTCGATGATGGCGACCTACTATTTTGTGGAGAAAAATTGGGCGGCTTATTCATTGACAGCGGCGCTGACTTTGTATGCACAGCATTTTGGAATTTTTGTGATTATTTCTCATTTTTTGTGGTTTGTGATGGAAAACTGGAAAGAATGGGGGGTAGTTTGGAAAAAGAAGAAGGCGAAAGGCATGGTAATGAAATTATCTCCTTTTTGGGTAACGGGGCTTTTGTATACACCCTGGGTATATTTTCTATATAAGCAGGTGACCAAAGTCGGTGGAGGAGGATTTTGGCTGGCAGTGCCGAAGATAAATGATCTTTTGGACATTTCTTCTAGGTTTTTGACCGGAGGAGTAGAAGAAAAGTACAGATTGGGAGTGGGAGTGGTAGTTTTGATATTGATAGTCGGTAAAAAATGGAAGAAATATAGAAAAGAATTAGTTTTCCCTTTGTTCTTGTTGTTTTTTCCTATAATTTTGGCCTTTTTGTTGTCCCAGGTGATGACAAGTGTGTTTTTCGACAGATATTTGTTGTTTTCAGTAGTAATGGCAGGAGTGTTTTTGGCGGGGGGAAATAGAAAATTGATTAAAATAATGGTTTTGGGTTTAGTTTTGTTTTTCGTTTATCTTGGAGGGAATAAGTTTTTGAATCCAAAGAAAAGGGATTTTCGAACTTTTTCAGAGGTAATAAAGGAGCAGATAAGAAAAGATGATGTATTGGTTAATTACAACGGGGGGGCACATCATTTATGGGAGAGTAAATATTATGGTGTAGAGGGTCCGATTTGGTCACCGGGAGGACCACTTCCCTATTATGTGGGAACGGCCCAAATGAAAGAGAGTGACGTGATTTATGCATTGCCGGAAGTAAAAGGAAGATTGGGAGTAATTAGTAGTAATGGGCTGGAGGATACGATTTTGCCAGAAGAGTGGACAATGGAGAGCTATGAAGAGGTTGGGGGGTTAAAAATCATTTGGTATAGAGAAGATGACAGGTTAGAATGGGAAAGGGAATGGTGAGAAAAAAAGATTTTTGGAGAATGGAAAATTGGGGAAAAGTGCCGTGGGCGATGCTTTTTGTTTTTTTGGTGGTAGTGGTTTTGAGAATACCCTCTTTGTTTGAGCCTTATTCTTACGGAGATGAAGGGATTTATCTGGTTTTGGGACAGGGGTTACGAAAAGGATTGGTGTTTTACAGAGATATTCATGATAATAAGCCACCGTTTTTGTATGTAATGGCGGGGTTGGCGGGAAGTTTAGCTTGGTTTAGAACGATACTCTTGGGATGGAATCTTTTTAACACTTGGTTGGTTTGGAAATTGGGAGAGAGAATGTTTAAGAGTGAGAAGGTAGGTTTTTTCAGTAGTTTGATTTTCGGGATAGCCAGCTCATTGACGATACTGGAGGGAAACATAGCTAATGGAGAGATTTTTATGATAATGCCTTTTTGTGGGGCGATTTGGCTTTTGTGGGAAGCTGTAAAAAAGAAGAAAGA
>DAOUWE010000025.1 GCA_030667285.1 Candidatus Shapirobacteria bacterium
AGAGAAAACGGCCATGGAAAAAAAGAGGGCCAGGAAACAAGAAAGGCCGTAGTTACCCAAAACAACCCAGCCGGGAAAAATAAGGCTGGCTAAAAAAATAACGAGAGAATTGCTAACAAATAAAACCAGGAGATTTTTTTTGTTTACGATTTTGTTTTTCATAAAAATTGTGAACAAGTAATTATTTTAGTCTAGCATTTTTCATTATGGGTTCAAAGTTTTCCAAAAGTTCGTCGATGTTGGCTGTGGCGACGCAAATGACTTTGTCGGCTCCGCCGTAATAAACATATAGGGTTTTATCGACCAGGGTCATTCCGCAAGGAAAAACTACGTTAGGGACCAGGCCTTCTTTTTCAAAGATTTCGGTTGGTTCGAGTATCGGATAGTGAGAACGAGATAATACCTGGGCGGGATCGGTTAAATTTAAAAGCATCATCCCGACTCGGTATTGATCATCAATGTCACTAACTCCGTGATATAGCAACAGCCATCCCTTGGGTGTTTTAATCGGAGGTCCGGCGATTCCAATTTTCTTTCCGTCCCAACCATTCGGCCTGGGTGAAATAGCTGCTTCTTTTTCCAACCAATTTACCCCATCAAAATGACTCAAATCATCCAGCCAGTCAATGGCGATGTCTTTCCCACCCACTCGATGCAAGAGTAAATACCTGCCGTTGATTTTTTCCGGGAAGAGGCAGGCGTTTTTGTTGTCGATGTCTGGAGGAGAAATCAGTACCGGCTTGCTCCACAACCAGTTATGATTTAATAGATCTTTTGATTTTATCCAACTTAGAGCCACCCGGGGAGGATTGAAACCGTCGTAGGCCGTATAGCAAATATAAAATCGGTCATCGATTTTGGTGATTCTCGGATCTTCACAGCCGGAATAGTTGTTTAAGTTTTTTCTCTGTTCAAAATCCATCCTGGGCACATAAATCGGGTCTTCCAGTCTCCAATAAAAATTGAAACCGTCTTGAGAAACAGCACAGCCCAGTCTAGAAACATTGTCTTTGTCTAAAGCTCTGTAAATTACATAAAATTTTCCATCCTCGTAGGCCACGGTAGGATTGAAGACTGCCTTGGTTTCCCAGGTATTATTGTCTCTCGTTTGCAGGATTGGATTTTTTTTATATTTATCTAACTTAAATACCTGTTTGACCGGATTAGATTTCATTGATTTTATGAGTTCCGATAGTTTGGTTTCGGCTACGGCTGAAAAGGTGTCTGTTGCTCCGTAATAGACCTTTAAACCATCACCCTCAAGTAAGGCACCTGAAGGAAAAATTACGTTTTTTACTTGTCCTTTTTTCTCGTATTCCATTTCGGGGGTTAAGAAAGGGTCGGCTGTTCTAGCTAATATCTTTTGAGGGTTATCTTTATCCAATAAAACTGCTTCTATCCCGAAAATTCTTTTCTTTTCCCGGTAGTAATTTTGAATGTGGGCGTAAACCAGTAACCAGCCTTCTTCGGTCATAACCGGGCCGGCTCCCACCTCGACTTGATCCGTATTTAGTCTCATCAAATTTATTTCGTACTTATCTCTGTCTCGGTACCATTTTCGCCAGTATTTTTCCGACCAAATTTCCTCCAGTTTGGAAAAATAAGCAACGGCGACTTTGGCCGGTGGTTTGTCCGTATCTACGGTTAAAATCATGGCATATTTACCGTTAACCTTTTCCGGAAACAAGGTTCCTGCTTTGGCGTTGAAGGGGGTGACCAGGTGCTTTTCTTTGATAGTTTTGAGATCCGAGCTTACAGCTACTGCCAACCTGATTCCTTCTGCTTTCGGTGGATAAGAAGATAAGGCAGTATAGAAAATATAGAAGTCGTCTCCGATTTTGCAAATTCTTGGATCTTCACAGCCATATTTTTCCCAGTCGAATTCTGGTTTTATAAATTGTTGACGGTTTTTGAATTCCACCCCATCCGGACTTTCTGCCTTACCGATTGTGGACAAGCTCAGATTCACACCCTGATGATCCATTTTTTCCGACATGGCCCGGTAAACCATGGTGTATTTTTTTTGCCATTTTATGACGTTGGGATTGAAACAGGCTTCTTTTTGCCAGTCGACACCTGTTGGCCCCAAAATGGGGTTTTTGTAGAATCTTTTCATTTTATCTGTCCTAGATAAGTAGATTCTAACTTATTTTCTTCTCCTTCTTTTAGTTTTTCTAAGAATTGGTCCAGGTCGGCCGTGGCAACACAAACGTGAGAATCGGCTCCGCCATAATAAACAAAGAGGCGGTCTCCGATGATTACTGCTCCGCAGGGGTAAACCACACCTGCTTTGAAACCCTCGTTTTCATACCATTCTTTGGGTTCAATAATCGGATAACGTGACCGATGAATAACTTGGGTCGGGTTGTTTAAATCCAAGAGCATGGCCCCCACTTTATAGTGATTGCTTTCTTTGTCGTCTACGGCTTGGTAAATCAAAAGCCAACCGTCTTTGGTTTTCAGGGGAGGAGCGCCCACGCCTATCTTTCGACTATCCCACCACATCGGCGACCGAGGTCCTATTCGGTATTCTCCTTTTAGATATTCCCTTTCTCCAAATTCCAAATTGTCAACAAAATCAATCAAAATGTTTGGGAAAATTCGGTGAAATATCACATATTTACCATTGATTTTTTCCGGTAAAATGCAAGCGCTTTTATCTACTACTCCTGGCGGTGAAATTAGTATTGGTTTTTCCCAGAGCCATCTTTTGGCCAAAAAGTCCGTTAATTTAATCGAAGTCAGGGCAATTCGGGGAGGGTTGAAACCGTTGAAGGCGACGTAGGTCATGTAAATTTTATTACCAATTCTGGTGATTCGAGGATCTTCACAGCCTTCACAACCACCGCCTGATCGATATTTTTGGACTAAAACTTTGCCTTTTTTTCTTTTCTCGAAGGCCTTGAGAGGAATATAGGCCGGTTTGTTTTCTTTTTCTGTTATTTGAACTCCGTCATCACTGTTGGCATAACCTAGGACTGAAACGTAATCAAAACCCTGGGCTCGATAGAGGATATGTACTTTGTCGGCTTCGTAAATGGCGGCAGGGTTGAAGGTGGTAAAAGCTTCCCAAGAATTTTTTGAATTAGGGGCGATGATCGGATTATCGTCAACTTTGTAGAGATAGTGTTTTTGTCTTAACTCAATCCTTTTTTCAATTCGATACCGAGGATAAATCACAGCAAATAAGCCTATCCCTTTCAGCCACCAGTAGGAGATGTACCTTTTCTTTGTTTTTATTAAATCGACGAAAACTTTTTCTTTGTTTTTCCATTCGTCAGGAGTTGTCCAAACCGGTTCGCTGTGTCTCCATATTATTCTTCCGAGATCGGAAAGATCGGTCATGAAAGCCCCTACCTCTACAGCTCCCTCTTTTTGATGGTGATAAAAAACCAAAATTCCTTCTTTTGTCTTTATAGCTCTTTCCATGACCAGGTCGTTTCCGTTCATTCGCTCGCTTCCGGGAGCTAGAGCTGGATAGTAAGTTTCTCTTTCTGTTTCTTTTCTTTTCTGATTTTGAGAAAAGCAGGCTGAAAAGTCTTTTTTTGTTTTGATTTCTTTAAAATCCAGTCCGGTTTCTGAGACTGCCAGCCTTGTTTTTCCTTTTTTTGGGCGTATCAGAAGATAGATTTTCTTTTTTTTGACGCAAAGAACTATGTCATCTATTTTTTCCTTACCCTTGAGATGGTTAAAAATTTGCCACATGCTGATAAGTAGTCGCCTACTTTCATTATAGTCATAAAAATATCTTTTTGTCTGCCCGTTTTGTTCTTTCCTTGTGTTATACTTTCGGCGTTGCCTATAGATTGGTGTTTTTATGATTGAAATAAAAGGATGTTTACCGGCTTTAAACCCTCAAAAAAGAGAAGGGGAGGAATCGAGGGAATTTCGATTGGCTTTGGTTGACCTCGAGGCACGAAAGAAGTTTCTCAAAAGGAAAGGGGCTTCTAACTTAACGGAATGGGCGTAGAGATCTATAGCCGGGCGTAGGAAATGATTTTAGTGAGTTGAAGGCGTTGTTTTTGTAATTGGGTAAAAGAGCTGATTTTAGATTGAGTACGTAGTTTTATGATTTTTTGAGCCGAGGTCGGGCCAAGACCAGGAACTTTCAACAAATCCCAGTAACCGGCTTTGTTTAGATTTACAGGAAAAAGAGTTGGGTTTTGATCAGCCCAAGCTGTTTTGGGATCTTTTGATTCGTCGAGGAAGCCATTTTCGTCTAGGGGTAGTTCATGGGGTTTGAAACGATAAAAACGCATGAGAAAATCGGCCTGATAAAGGCGATGCTCACGAGTCAGGGAAGCGGCGGGTTTTTGGGAAAGAGGAGTTTTGGGAACGGGACGAAAGGCAGAATAGAAGACCCTTTTAAGGTCAAAAGACTTATAGAGAAGATTGGTGACTCGGATGATGTCGAGATCTTTTTCAGATCCTGCCCCAACGACAAATTGAGTGGTTAAACTTGGAGTTTTTTGGCCGGCTAGTTTTAGTTTTTTGACCACCTTTCTTATGGTAAAAAGGGTTTTGAAAAAGCCGGTTTTTAAATCTTTGTCGGGGGAAAGATCGGTAAGATCTTCTTGAGTGGGAGATTCAATATTTAGAGAAATACGATTGGCAAGTTTGGCGGACTCTTCGATGCAGTTTTGAGGAGATCCGGGCATTAGTTTAAGATGCAGGTAACCGCGATATTTATATTTGTTTCTTAAAAGATGGGCGGTGTCTAGCATCCTACTCATGGTAAATTCTGAGTTTCTGATGATACCGGAGGAAAGAAAAAGACCGTCGACCAGGCGACGGGAATGAGCAGAAACAAAAGCTTTGGCCATTTCGTCCGGAGTGGCGGTCATGCGGGGACAGTTTCGATCTCTCCTGAAAGCACAATAATTGCAGTTATTTAGACAAGTGTTGGATTGAAGAACCTTGAAAAGACGACAAATGTGTTTTCCGCCAACTTTGGCATGATAAACACCAGGAATGTCGGTGGTCTTGCCAAAATCTTTGGGACCACAGGTATCGAATCTGGCACTGGGCCCTAGAATGGAAATCTTTTGATAAAGGTCCATGAAAAATGGTACCCGAAGAATACCCGAAGAGTCAAGAGACTAGTAGCTGACGGTAAAGAGAAGAGTGGGAAGGGGGCAAATATAGAGTTTTTTCTTTCTAGAATCTATAAAGACTCCAACCCAAAGATCGTACCAGGCAAAAGAGATTCTTAGTTTTGAGGATTTGAAAAGTTCTATGTCTTTCATAACTAACTATACTAAATAGGAGAGGTGGCGAAGATGATTTCGACAGTAGAATCTACAATGGCAATACAGGTACGATCCCAACGACTTTGAAGTTGATTTTGATCGTGTTCTTCGTCAGAGGCGAAGATAAACTCAATCAAGTGTTGGCCGGACATGATGTAACCTTGAGAGGCATTTTCACCCAACCAAGCAAAGCCTAATTTTTGAAATCCGTCTTGGTTTTCCAGATAATCATTAAATCCTTGATGGGCGTCAAGGCCGTTTTCGGCTTGGTATTCGGCTCTTTCTTGGGCAAAAGAACAAATTTTCTCTTCCCAGCGAAGAGGCTGGCTGCCATTTTTTATCCGATAATCATTAAGAGCCTTTAGTAATTCGTTAGGAGTAGACATTTTTTCTTCGTTTTCAATTTTGATAGTGTAAGTATGATCCCTTATTTTCTCGGCCACTCCCCAGGGTTTTTGATCATCAGTGGGAACAGGAATGGCGGTGGCGGCGTATTGGCGGTCTGGAATTGGTGAAGGAGTGATTGAAGAGATAATCGAAGGGACAGGGGTGCTGGCAGGAGCTTGTTTTATTTTTTTGACCAGAGGGTCAAGAAGCGAGGTGTTAAAAAAACCGGTAACAGCAACAGTTAGAAAAATGATTAGAACACCTAGTATTTCCAATGTTTTTTGAATATTTTAAATTCCCGGCCAAGAGGAGGTGATTAAAAGAGAGTCTTTAAAAAATTCCGTTTTTGCCTTTGGGTCCAAGTCTTTTTTGAGATGTTGATAGACGGTTTCGGTAACGAAAGGAATGAAAGGGTGAAGAAGTTTGAGAGAAGTAATTAGAACGTGAAGGAGAGTGGGGATGGTTTCTTTTCCTTTATCTTTGGCATATTCAATATATTGATCACAAAAATCGTGCCAGAAGAATTGGTAAAGATCTTCGGAGGCTTGACCAAAACGGTATTTCTTGAGATTTTTAGTTGTTTGTTCGGTAACGAGAATTAATTTTTTAATAATTTCTTTGTCTTCCGGAGTGATATTTTTTTGATCTACATCCGAAAGAGTGAAGTTTTCTTGACGATCGATGATAATTTGAATAAAACGCGAAGCGTTCCAAAGCTTGTTGGTGAAATTACGCATGGCTTTAATTTTTTCCTGGCCTACCGGGACGTCGGTTCCGGCAGAAGTTCCGTAAACCAAAGCCAATCGTAAGGCATCGGCACCAAAATCGTTGATGGTTTGGGTGGGATCCACAACTGTTTCCGGCTTGGATTTACTCATTTTTTGCGAAAAGGCGTCTCTAACCATGCCGTGAAGATAAATGTTTTTGAAAGGAATTTGGTCGGTACGATAAATGCCCAGCATCATCATGCGAGCAACCCAAAAAAAGAGGATTTCATAACCCGTTTCCATGACCGAAGTGGGGTAGAAATACTTGAAGTCTTCGGAGTCCGGATAGCCCAGGGTGGAGTAGGGCCATTGGCCGGAACTAAACCAAGTATCAAAAGTGTCCGGGTCCTGGACAAACCCATCAGCTCCACAGGAACATTTAGCAGGTGACTTGATACCAAAGTGAGATTTGCCACAGCCTTCGGTTTTGTTTTTTTCCAGGAGATCGGGATTCATTGATTTTTGAAGGTCGGA